>CAJXBG010000042.1 GCA_913050215.1 uncultured Gammaproteobacteria bacterium | reverse complement strand
CGTCGTTAGTGGAATGAGGCAATTTCATCTAGCTGTTTCTTGTCAATATCAGGGACCTCAGCATCCTCGGCAGGATAACCGACGACAAGCAGTAAGAATGGACGCTCCGAGCGCGGACGACCTAAGATTTCACTCAGAAAAGCCATCGGACTGGGTGTGTGCGTGAGGCTCGCTAGCCCAGCTTCGTGCAGCGCCGTAATCAGCATGCCTGTCGCGATGCCAACCGACTCAGTTGCGTAATAATGTTTTACCTTACCGCCGTCAGCCGTCTCGCCAAACCGCTGCTGAAAAATGGCTATTAAATAGGGCGCTGTTTCGAGAAAAGGTTTGTTTGCATCAGTTCCGAGCGGTGCCAAAGCATCGAGCCACTCTTGGGGTGCTTTCTCCTCGTAAAACAGTTTTTCTTCTTTCTCTGCCGCAACACGAATTTTCTTTTTGATAGCAGGATCCGAGACAACGGCAAAATGCCAAGGTTGCAAGTTTGCACCACTCACAGAGGTGCCTGCTGTGCGGAGGCAATTTTCAATTATTGCCCGTGGAACACTTTTTGCGGAAAATTCCCTTACCGTGCGTCTTGACTTCATTTGCTGATAAAATTCCGTCGAACGTTCGAGCATCTCAGCTTCCTTCCGATACTGAAAGTTAAGGGGAACCGAATCACTCGTCTTGCTCATAAAAACAACTCATTGAAGATCTATTTGCGACGAGTAAAAGAGTATCACGTAATGACAACCGGTATTCTATCTATGTAATATTCGCTATATGACATCAGGCACACCAAGCTCATCGCAGCAGCGTTAACAGCTGTCGCGGTGAATAAAATCACAACTCACTATCAATGCCTTCTCTATGACCATTACCTGTATCGAAGATCTTAAAGAACTCTACAAAAAACGGGTGCCTAGGATGTTTTATGACTATGCCGAATCCGGTAGCTGGACCGAAAGCACCTTCAGGGATAACGAGGCCGCATTCAGCCGAATCAAATTGCGCCAAAAGATTCTGGTCGACATGGAGGGCAGGAATCTTTCGACAAAAATGATCGGCGAGGATGTGGCGATGCCTGTCGCGCTTGCGCCAACAGGGCTGACCGGTATGCAGTATCCGGACGGAGAAATACACGCGGCGCGAGCCGCTGAAACATTCGGCGTACCCTTTTGCCTTTCAACAATGAGTGTTTGCTCTATTGAGGACGTCGCTCAAAACACCACGCGTCCATTCTGGTTCCAGCTTTATGTGATGAAAGATAGAGATTACATCTCTCGATTAATCCAGCGCGCGAAAACTGCTGGTTGCTCCGCGCTTGTCCTGACGCTTGATCTGCAGATAATGGGACAGCGTCACAAAGACATCAAAAACGGTCTGTCGACACCACCAAAGCCAACCCTCACCAACCTCATCAACATTGCCACAAAACCTCGCTGGGCCATTGGGATGTTAGGTACTAAAAGACGAAACTTCGGCAATATCGTGGGCCATGTTAAGGGGCTCGACAACATGACCAACCTAGCACAGTGGACTGTCTCACAGTTTGATCCCACACTTGATTGGGACGATGTGCAATGGATCAAGGATCAATGGGGGGGCAAGCTCGTGCTCAAGGGCATTATGGATGCTGACGACGCTGAATTAGCTGTAAAGAGCGGTGCTGATGCACTTATTGTGTCAAATCATGGGGGCCGTCAACTTGATGGCGCTGCTGCTAGCCTCGATGTCTTACCGGAAATTGTCGACCGCGTGGGTGACGACATCGAAGTGTGGATGGACGGAGGGATAAGAAGTGGTCAAGACGTGATTAAAGCCACTGCACTCGGTGCCAAGGGCACGATGATTGGGCGCGCATTTCTCTACGGGCTTGGCGCGATGGGCGCGGAAGGTGTGACAAGGTGTCTGGAGGTGATATCAAACGAGCTTGACCTCACAATGGCATTTTGCGGCCTCAAAGATATTAACCTTGTCGACGAATCGATTATTTGGCGACCCAAAGGACCTTAATCTCTCAGTCAACAGATCACTAACAGTAGCGGTTCAAGTGATGTTCAAGTTCGTTTTGTGGTCTTAAAAAGTTACTTCCGCTGCTTCTCAATGACATCCCAGGCATGCTGGATGTCTTTGAATTTTTCTTCGGCAGCACTCGCAAGCTCAGGCGTCATGCCTTTCGATTGAATCCTGTCGGGGTGATATTCCATCGCTAGCTTTCGGTATTTTCGCTTAATGGTGGCAGTATCATCTTCCTCGTGACACCCGAGTATCTGGTAGCACTGGTTCACATCGTCGATCTGACCCTGCCCTGTGAAGCGACCCTTGATTTGTGCATATTGCGCGTCCAGCCCAAAAATATGGACCGCACTCTTGATCATGGCTTCTTCTGATGCGTGCAATTCGCCATCGGCATAAGCAACGACGAGCAGCAGATCGATAATCGAAACCAGCACGACTTCCGCGCGACCAAACTCATCATAAAACTGTTGCGCATAATCCTCGAACGCATCGTCAGCATCTTTTGCTGCGTTAAAGATATTTATCGCGAGTTTGCGTGCATCTTCAGGCAAACGTAGGTTATCCCGCATGATGCGATCAATAACATCGATTTCTTGCTGACTCACTTTACCGTCAGCTTTTGCTAACTTACCGAGCATGGAAAAAGTTGCAGCGAAATAAATACCCTGTTTATTTTCGAGACCGCTCAGAGTCCCGCTGCGACTATCAGCATCAAACGCCTGATGCCCAAGCGCCGCACCGAACACAGCCCCGATCGGTCCACCGAAAACAAAACCAAGACCACCACCGAGTATTTTTCCCATCCAACTCATTAGACTTCGCCACCTAATTGAAGCAGCAACTCTGCTGTTTTCGACTCCATTAATGCCGTGTCGGCTCTTGATTCAACATTCAGCCTAACAACCGGTTCGGTATTCGACATTCTGAGATTAAACCGCCAATCTTTGTAAGAAACACTCAGACCATCGGTGTGCTCAACGTCTAATGCATCCACTGCATACTTTTCTTCAATTTTATCAATGGCAGCTTGCGGGTTGATCAATCGACGATTGATCTCACCGCTGGCGGGGAACTTTTTCATGCGATCATTTACAAGCGATGAAAGCGTTGCGCGCTGCTGGGACATCAGACCAATAACAAGAAGCCACGGCACCATCCCGCTATCGCAATAGGCAAAATCCTTGAAGTAATGATGCGCACTCATCTCACCGCCGTAGGTTGCATCTTCTTCACGCATTCTTTCTTTGATGAACGCGTGACCTGTTTTGCTTTGAACAGCCTCTCCACCCTTGCTTGCAACAATATCTATTGTGTTCCAGGTTAACCTTGGGTCATGAACAATTTTTGCTGAGGCATCTTTTTCCAGAAATGATTCAGCTAATAACCCAACAATGTAGTACCCCTCAATGAATCGCCCGTTCTCATCAAAGAAGAAGCATCGATCGAAATCACCGTCCCATGCGATGCCTAAATCTGCATCATGGGCAGCGATCGCGTCAATTGTGGAGGCCCGGTTTTCAACGAGTAATGGATTAGGTACGCCATTTGGGAAATGCCCATTGGCATCATGATGTACCTTGATGAATTCAATTGGCAGAAATTTCTCAATCCTGTCAATCACAGCTCCCGCGCCGCCGTTACCGGCGTTAACAACCACCTTTAGTTTTGGCAACGTCGCGATATCAACATAACTGAGCAGTTGTGCAATATATGCCGACCTGTGATCCAATGACTCAAGCTTTCCACGGGTGACCACTGCATCAAAGTCATTCGCTTCAGCAAGCCGCTGAATTTCATGAAGCCCGGTATCTCCGCTGATAGGTTTGGAGGACTCCTTGACCAATTTCATGCCGTTGTAATCTTTTGGATTGTGGCTCGCAGTGACAACAATGCCACCATCCATATTGAAGTGAGAGGTGGCGAAGTAAATCTCCTCTGTCCCACACTCGCCAATATCAAAAACGTCTACGCCGCTATCCCTGAGTCCATTAATCACTGCCTCACTAATGGCTGGGCTAGAAAGCCGGATATCGTGGCCAACGACCACCTGCTTAGGTGTCAGAAACATGGCGTAAGCCCGGCCAATACGGTAGGCAATATCTTCGTTCAGTTCATCCGGAATGCGACCACGAATATCGTAAGCTTTAAAACAGGTAATTATCGACAAGGTTTGTATCTCTCTCTTTGTGTAAAACAGATGCCCCAGAGGGCAATTTAAGGCGGGCTCTATTCTAACACTCTATCTGACCCCGGGGGACAGGTCACCGGTTACGGAAAAGTATCGCGTGAAGGATATGGATTAAACAACCCACTACCCTAATCGAAATATCTTAAGATTTATTCCCAACTCAACGTCGAGTTTAGGTGTGAGCAACAAACGGCATTTCACTGCTTCATCTTCAAATTGCAGGACCTTTGATAAGGACTTTTGGTAAACGGCCAAACCAGAATCTGCCGCCTGATCTTGCGCCAGGCCGCGAGCCTGGGCCAGCACTTCGTCTAGGGAGTCAAACTTCTCAAGTAGTAATAACGCGGTCTTTTTCCCCACGCCGGGGACCCCCTTGATATTATTACCCGGGTCACCGCACAAGGACCAATAATCGATGAGTTGATTGTGTCTAAGCGCGTATTTCACCCTGACATCTGTGCTGGTTAAAAAATGCTGTTCAAAGTGGTGGTAAACCTCGATATGTTTATCCAGCAAGCTCAGGAAGCCTTTGTCAGTCGACAAAATAATTGCGTCTCCGCTACTGTTGGCAACGCCAGCTGCAAGGGTGGCAATCACATCATCAGCCTCATAACCGGCGACCTCTAGGCTCCTTACACCTGCCGTCTCGAAGGCACGCCGGAACCTATCGAGATTGCTAATCAGCACCTCAGGCGTCGGTTTCCTGCCGAATTTATAGTCGTCGTACAACATGTGGCGCCAGGTCATTTCATGGCTATCAAGAACAACCACCGCGTGAGACGGCCGGTGGGTATTCAGCGCTCGGGTGAGGGATCTAACACAACTTTCGATGCAATCATTGATTTCAGTGTCTTCCCGGTGATTCGCTTCATAAACACGTCGAATCAGATTGAAACCGTCAACAAGTAAAACCCTGATATTGGCCATACACGTTGTTCTCTTGTGTTAAAAATTAGTTTTGGACAGGCAGACTTGCCATGGACCATAGCATATCATTGAGGGCTAAGCGTTCATGTTCTCAGAACATTTCGGCGCAAAAAGGGCCGACACGACAGGATTCTGATGCGCAAAACTATTGAGTTAAAACCCAAAGCAGCCCGACGACTGGTACTAGACAGCCAGGGTCTATCGCGTGAAGCCAGTTTTGGTCGAGGCAAAAAAGCCGTAGCAGAAGCTATCCATCAATTGAGTTACGTGCAAATTGATACGATATCGGTGATTCAGCGCGCGCACCACCATGTACTGAACACCAGAATTCCGGGTTATCAGGAATCAATGCTCCACACACTGCAGGCTGAAGACAACAGCGTATTCGAATACTGGTCTCACGCTGCGGCCTATTTACCCATGCGAGATTTCAGATACTACCTCCCGATCATGCAGGGCTTCGCTGCGAACCGCCCCCGCGATAAAAAGTTAGTCAACGAAATTCTCAAAAGAATTCATACTGAGGGCGCATTGCAAGCCAGGGATTTCGAGCAACTTCCTGGTAAAAAATCCAACGGATGGTGGGACTGGAAACCCGCAAAGCACATGCTGGAAACTCTTTTTTTCTCTGGAGAACTCATGGTGAAGGAACGAAAGGGTTTCCAGAAAGTGTATGACCTCAGAGAACGGGTATTATCAGAACACGTCAACACAACACTACCCTCCGATGACGAATGGGCGCGCTATCACACAGTCATAATGCTGCGGGCGCTGGGAATAGGAACCGCGCGTGATATCGCCTATGCAAAATCCACAATCCGCAGACTCACCAGAAACAGTTTTAAACCAGATTATGCTCAGGCAATTCAGGACTTACTGGAAGAAGGCATCGTCCAAAATTGTCATGTTCAGGGTGAGGACTACTTGGTGCTCGCAGAATCACTGACTTCTATCCCCGCAAAAGTCGGTCGTGATCGAATCAAGTTCCTGTCACCATTTGATAATCTGGTGATTAACCGGTCGCGTACCCGGCGCCTGTTCAACTTTGACTATCTGATTGAGTGCTACGTGCCTGAGGCAAAACGCCGGTACGGCTACTTCACGCTGCCCCTCTTATGGGGAGACGAACTCATCGGTCGTATGGACAGCAAAGCCGATCGCAAAAACCGACAGTTAATCATAAAAAACCTGTTTCTGGAGCCCGGTGTCGCACCAACAGAATCTCTCTCGCGCGCACTTTTGAAAGGTATAAAGCAGTTCCAGTTCGATCAGGACTGCGACCACACAGTGGTTCAAGCATGCTCTTCCCCGCGACTACTCAAACGCCTGAAAGAAAAGGTACCTGCCTTTCAAAGATAGGACAACGATAGTGCCGGGCACTATCAGACCTGCTATCAGACCTGCCTGTTCTGCATTCATATTGGGTTAATTTAGCATTAAGAGAGAATTCAGGGTCGCTGGTGCAAAGTGTTTCTCAACCTCCAGAGGAGAAGCATGATGAGAATGACAGCGTTGCACGATTTAGTACGGTCTCAAATCAAGATGTTGGCAGGTCTGTTAATCGCCACGACATTATCTTTTAACGCAACCGCCGAGGAGTCAAAAAGACAACCACGACTAGACCAGGATATCTCGAGGGAGATACCCGAACGCCTTGATAGGCGCTCACATAAAAAACATGCTGCGCGAAACAATTTACCGCCACCGCGACATGACCGGGCGAAGGCACGCAGTAAAAAGCGGAATGTCGATGGGAGAGAAAGTCGTCAACCCGCGAGTAATGGCGAAAAAAGAAATCCCTCAGTGACAAGGTTCAAGTCGAACACCGACACTGACCAGACGCCAAATGCTGTGCAGATAAAGAAGAAAGTAAACAAACCAGAGTACCAAATCAGTCAACGGCAGCGGAAAACGCAGCGGCAACACAAACAAAATAAGCGCGACCGACCTTTTGCCTCAAACGACAAGCGCGATCATAGAAGCCAACATATCAAGCCACAAGACCATCATTCAAATCATGTTCGAAACAGAGACCATTATCGAGGTCACATCAAGCAAAGGCATGAGCGCAATCGCGCGAACAAAAGATGGGCTAAAAGAAGGTTTGCTGAACACCGGCGCTTTTACAATGCGCATTATGATAAATCGCGGCACAGCAACAGAAAGGGGAAGAGATATTGGCATAAGAAACACAGGGCATTTGGTCGCAGTTACTACCCGGCCACTGGCCTGATTTACAGCGACTACCTTCGTGCCAGCAGGCACAAGCACCAGCACCCAAGTGATTTTGTCTGGAAAAAGATCGATACCTTCTACACCCCAACCCACAGACATGGGTATGAAGGTGAGGAAATAATCATCGATATCAACAAGCGAGTTCGCTCTATTCAGCTGGAAGGAAGGAAACGTCGTGTGCTAATAGAAGCTGCCCACGTTGAATTTAGCGATGGCGATGTACGTCGAATACCCGAATTTGAGGGCATGCTCTACAACAACGATGAAATCAACTTCCACTTTCGTCATAGCCGATACGTTGTTGCTGTATATCTCGATGTTGCCTCAAATGATGGCAGAAAAGGCAAGGCGAGCCTCAGCGTTTTGAAGAACCGGTACAGGCACTAGTCTGATTTTTCGAACCGATGTCCCTAAACACCCCTCGCGAGCATTGCACCGAGGGGTAAGCAGGCCAGCCATGCTGATAACGGCAAGGATTAAATCTGACGTTTTCGACCTTCCCAATAAGGTGCCCTGACCACCTTGCGCTGAATTTTGCCAGAGGGCAAACGAGGCAGTTCGTCGACAATATCAATGGACCTCGGACACTTAAAGTGAGGTAAGTGATCACGACAAAAAGCGATGAGCTCCTGAACGACGGCGGCATTATCCTCGGTTGGACTTTTCAGCATCACAACTGACCTCACCTCCTCACCCCACTCCTCGCTGGGTATGCCAACGGTGCAAACATCACCCACCGCGGCGTGCTTCAGCAATACATCATCAGTTTCCTGAGGATAAATATTCACTCCACCAGAGATAATCGTCTCGGCATTACGGCCGGTTAAAAACAAATAACCGTCGTCATCAAAATAACCCATATCGCCCAGCGTGAAGTAGTCGCCGGCGTAACTGTTGTTCGTCTTGTCGTCATCCTTGAAATAGACAAATTTGACCGGTGGCGATCGAAAATAAATGGTGCCCACCTCCTCTACCGGGACCTCGTTGCCGTCATCATCAACGATTTTGTTATCTGCTTCTGCAGGCGCTTTACCGACACTTCCGGGCTTACTTAACCACTCCTCTGAGTCGATAAAAAAACCGCCGCCGCCTTCGGTCGCAGCGTAATATTCGTAAATTACCGGCCCTAACCAGTCAATCATTTCCTGCTTGGTATGAACCGGACAGGGTGCCGCACCATGGAGCACATAACGGATGCTTGAGAGATCATATTTTCCGCGTACATCATCGGGCAGCGCCAACAATCTATGGAACATTGTCGCAACCATATGAGTATGAGTAATACCGTGGGTTTCGATGAGATGCAGCGTCTCTTCTGCATCCCACTTATCCATTAACACCGTACCAACACCCGCAGCTAGCGGCAAAGTAATGTTAAACGTCAGGGGTGCCGCATGATAGGCAGGTCCGGTGCAAAGGACCAAGTCTTGCCCTGCTTGAAAACCGGCAGACTCCACTGTTCTTGTTGTCGTGGCCGCTACCGGTGATGGTGCTTTGCCCGGTAATTCTCGTTCCCGGTAAACGCCCTTGGGGCGTCCCGTGGTGCCAGAGGTGTATAACATCTGGCTGCCAATTTCTGGCGCCTCAATATTAGACGTGCTCTCACCAGCCAGCACATCATCGTAATTTTGGAACCCGCCGATCGAACCACCGACCGCCAGTGAAAGATTGAGTTGCGTCGCATTGTCTTTTAACGCCTCTACCGCAGGTTCCTGACACCGGATGTCCGCAATAAACGCTTTCGCCCCGCTGTTGGTCACAATATACGAGGCATTGTCCCCGGTCAGATGCCAGTTAATAGGCGTGATTCGCAAACCGGTGCGCATACAGGCGTAATAGACTTCGACAAATTCCGGTCGGTTAGTCAGCAGCATGGCAACTCCGTCATCCGGTTTTAATCCTGCATTACGGAGTACACGGGCGAGTTGGTTAACTCTGGCATTCAGCTCAGCAAATGTCCTTTCACCATAATTTGATACCACTGCCTTGGTTTCTGGTCTCTCCTGCGCATGGTAGGCTGTGATCATGCCAGTCGCAGCCGCCCCTGCCAGTTCCAGTTTGTTCTTTTCACTCACCCTCATATCCCCTCGTATTATTTTCTTGCTTTATAAATGCACTCGCATTGATATTCTGACGTCGAGATTGCATTAACTTAACGAGAGACGCAAGTAAGCTCGGATTCGAATAACCTGCGCTACAGTGACGCTTGATACTATACCGGGGAGGGATATTCCGACTGCTTCACCAAGCTGATCCTTTGATGCTCGTCAGTATCCGGATGTTGAATTGAGGTATACTCGCCTCCGTTATCAATAACATATTAAGTCTGGAGCTCTTAGATGCCTGATGCTTATACACTTGCAAAACAACACCTCGAAGCGGGAGTCGCGGAAGCAGCAACCAATAATGTTGATCTGAATGCCTATGGCCAGGCGCTGGTGTGGAAACTCATTGAGCGATATCAGGAGAGTGGTCGCTCAAACGCGGATATCATCGAAGAAATAAAATACAGCCTCGACAACATTAATGACGACAATACGTTTCACGTTTCACGAAATTAGTCCGATCCAACCGGGTGCTGCAAACTAGTTAACGATGACTGGCTCGCCCAGGACCTCCAAACATGCCTCATCTTTATTTCTGGCGTTATTTACGTGGGTTGAAACCGGCGTGATGCTTAGCGGAAGCTTATGCGCTGGCGCCATTATGCTAGCCAGTGTCGCTGCATCGGTTTCTGGGTTCACCCAGGCATCGACTTCTCCAGGCGCAAGCATGACTGGTACCCTGTGATGTAAGGTAGCCATGCCTTCGGTCGCTGCCGTCGTGACAATACTGCAGCTTTCGATAATTGCACTTTCACCCTGCCAGGTCTCCCAAATAGCCGCAAAGCCCAGACCAGCAGCACCCACTGGCTCGACATAGAAAGGCTTTTTAGCCCCGGCTTCTTTCACCCATTCGTAATATCCCGATGCCGGCACAACCGCGCGCCTAGACTTAAAAGGCTGCTTGTAAGCTCTACTGGTCGTCAAAGTCTCACTTTTAGCATTAAACATAGTGTACTTACTATCCGGCCCTTTCGACCAGTAAGGCACCAGCCACCAGCGCATATCACGCAAATCCCAGCTACCGTCTTCGGTACGTAGGAGCACCGGCACTTGGTCGGTTGGTGCAATGTTGTACCGGGTTTCAATCGTCAAGTTCAATAAAGAAGGATCATTCTGACCCGGATTTGAAGCATGACCTGTCACGGCAATATCAGCCTCCAGAATAGACATCACATACTGTGTCAGTGGTGCGCTGATGATGTTAAACCGACCACACATACCGCGTTACCTTTTTGAAATGTCGTTAACGATAGTCATTTGTTCTTCGGTTAACTCCCACGCTGACGCGTCAACGTTAGACTTAACCTGCGAAGCACTGGTTGCACCGGCTATGACGGAAGATATATATGGTTTTGTGACGAGCCAACCAAAGGCCAATTCGAGTATTGAATGACCCTGTTGTTCCGCATAGGAAGTTAATCGTTCAACAATATCGAAGTTAGCCTCGGACAAAGCCGCTTGACCTCGCTCCCCCCACATTGCCAGTCGGGTCCCCTCAGGTGCTGCAGCACCTCGCGTGTACTTGCCAGTTAATAACCCGCTTGCCAACGGGAAATAGGGTAACAGACCAATGCCGAATCGTTCACAGGCCGGAATCACCTCACGCTCAAGGCGTCTGTCCATTAACGAATAAAGATTTTGCGCCGTAACAAAATGCGCAAGGTTGCGACTCCGTGCAGTCCAGTCCGCATCTGCAAGTTGCCAACCATTAAAATTTGAATGGCCGATGTATCGAACTTTGCCCTGACTAACAAGATCATCAAGCGCCCTCAGGGTCTCATCTATTGGGGTCGATACATCTGGGACATGCTGTTGATAGAGGTCGATGTAATCCGTTTTAAGGCGTCTAAGACTGTCTTCAACAGCGCCCATGATGTATCGGCGCGAGGCTCCTCGCTGATGTTTACTTTCTCCCATTGGATTCGCAAACTTTGTTGCGACGACAATGCTACTTCTGTCTTTTTTGGCAATCGCGTTGCCAAGAAATTCTTCCGAGAGGCCCTGACCACCATACACATCAGCAGTATCGAAAAAGTTAACGCCCAGATCTATCGCAGCGTCAACCACTTCATCGGTTGCGCGCTGGTCGCAGCGCCGCCCAAAGTTATTGCAACCTATACCCACCTGCGACACTTTCATGCCGGTTAAGCCGAGATTTCGATATTTCACTACGATGCTTTCCTTATGTCTCTTTGCCAATCAAGCTACTACCACAATGGACAAAGTTCAACTGTGGTGAGATTACCGGACGTGCGAAGGCGGCTATTACGCAAATGCCTGTCGATAGGCAAAGTGATGTTTGATACCGAGGCGATAACATTCACTGACGTAATTTTTCGTACTCACTCGCTAACAACGCAACACATCTGTAGATACTGTGCATGAATTTACCCCAAGCAAAATTCAAAAAGAGCGCCAGTACAAAACCCAGGTGCAGGCACAATATTATTGCCAGGTATTCGGTTCCTTTTAACAACGGTAATGCCAACCCTGTCAAACTTGTGAAAAACAGCAGCCCAATGAGGCTGTTACCCAATCCACCGTCTTCAGTTTCAATCGCCTGTTCCGTACTTCGCCTGCACCACCATAACCCGGCACAGCCGACAAGCAAGCTGACGCCCCCGGTGACTCCGAAAAATTTTGGCGCTGTGAGCCAGTCGTAGGGCGCGGGAGCGCTGAGTCCGTAGTGATAAATAGTGCCAAGCGACGTCGCAACAAAACAGAACAGAAATCCATACATGGTCATCTGATGAAAGACCCGGCGCAGCTGGGAGGCAACTTCGCCCTGCTGGTAACAACCATGGCCGTGCCCACCATCGAGATTTTTTAAGGTCAGAATGCTCACCATCGCACGACGATAGACCGGCAGTGGTATATTGAAAATCCCGGGCAAAGCGGTCGTTAACCAAAAACTTCTAATCGAAAAGTACCAGACCAACAATATCAGCCAACCCACAAAACTGAAAATAGTCACCATGGTGTTGTGCGAGATAACCGCGTAAAACCCCACCCCTTCGGACGATTGATCACCAGACAATGTGACACCAAGCAAAAAAAATGCCGTCGCCAGTAAAGTCGTCAGGATCGTGAATCGCCCGGCGTTACGAATGGCCCACGCCATCCCCTTGGGCCACGCATAATGGGCGTAACTTGAATGACGTACCTCCGCAAAAACTCGAGGCACGTTGACATTAAATTCATGTGGGTCTGCATATTGGCAATGTTGATAGCATGCGCCACATTGATGACAAAGGTTTGCGAGGTAATCGACGGTTTCTCTGTCAAAAGTAAGCCGTTGTTCCATCGCCGGAAATACAGCGCAATGACCCTCGCAAAACCGGCAGGCATTGCAGATAGTCATGATTCGAGCAGACTCTTCGTATAGCGGAAGAAGATTTGGTGCTGTCACAGGCGCACTTGTCTGGGTTAACTCATCTTGCATGTCTAGCCGCCTCACGTCCCGCTATCCTTCCAAATACGCTACCAATGGTCATGCCAATACCGGCAAGATAACCCTGCCCTAGCACGTTACCCGCCATAATTTCGCCTGCTGCAAAAATGTTGCTTGTACACGTCGAGTCATTAAATTTCACCCTTGCATTGGCATCAACCTCAACACCCAGATATGTAAAAGTAATACCGGGACGTAACATGTAAGCGCGAAATGGTGGCTTATCCAACTTTCTCGCCCAATGGGTTTTGGCAATGGCGAGTCCCTGCGTGTGACAGCCATCCAATATCTGGTGGTTGAAATCTGCTTCAACAATCGAATGATTAAACGTATCGACAGTCGTAGATAGACTTTCCTGCGGCAAGCCTAATTTCTCGGCAAGTTCACGAAGGCTAGGCGCCTCGACAGGGGGAAAAACTGTCGGCATAAACAGGCCAGCCGACTGACTGTCGATAATGGAATAGGCAACCTGATCCGGTTGCGCAGCAACCAGTCTGCCCCAGATTGCGTAACGTTTGGGCCAAAAATCCTCGCCTTCGTCGTAGAATCGTTCGGCTTGATTGTTCACAACAATACCAAGAGGTACGCAGTCGATTCGGCTACAAATGCCGCCGTCAAATTGCGGTGCACGTCCGTCTATCGCAACCGCATGACATTGACGGGCATCGCCAATTTGCACGGCATCAGCAGCCAGCAACTGGCGCAATATATCGCCTCTGTTATAGGGCGTGCCACGAACAAGGAAATTTAGAGCCGCATCACCCCAGGCTTCCGCCAACCACTCGAGATTAGCCTCAAACCCGCCTGCCGCCACCACAAGAGAAGCCGCAGTCAAGTGCTCCGTGTTTCCCTGATGACTATAATCAACGCGCCTAAACACGCCGTTATCAACATCGAGTTGAATGTCCAACGCTTCGTAGACGACAGTAATATTGAGTTTGTCAGCACACTGAAAGAGCGCGTTCATCACCGCTTTTCCGCCGCCAAGGAAAAATGCATTGGTTCTTCCCAGATGTAATGTGCCGCCCAGAGGCGGCTGAAACGCGACGCCGTGGTCCTTTAACCACGGCACGCTGTTGGCAGAGGCTTCCAGGGTTAACGTCGCCAGTGCCTGATTAGTTTCACCATCAGTGACTCTCAACAAATCATCCATATACTCATCAAACCCATAGCTACCTTCCAACGGGTGCAATGCTGACTCGTGCATGGGGCGAAGATTCCTTGTGTGCTTACTATTCCCGCCACGGACGTTTTTGGGTGATACCTCCAACACGCAAACGGAGGCACCAGATTCAGCTGCACAAATAGCAGCGGTTAACCCCGCATGACCTGCGCCTATGACAATTACGTCAAAATCCCCCTTCACACCTGTTGCTCCTCATTGTCATCAATCCCCGATTTGATCTTACCACTGTTGGCTCGAGGATAATCAGGGCTGTACAAGTCGCGAACATTCCGGTAATTTTCCGTCCTTCGTTTTGGGATAGACACCCATAACGTGACAAAGAGCCCGCTAACTGTGGTTCGCTGGCTAAATTAAGGGTCCGGAATGCCGGTCTTTTTTTTTTGGCTAGGAGAAATGTTCTCATGAGACACCTTCCTAATTTACAGTCCTTAACCTCTACTGAGCTAAAGGAAATTCTAAACAAAGCAATCGAAATCAAGGCCAATCCAGCCGATTTTTACAATTTGCTGCATCGAGAGTCGCTGGCGATGCTATTCCAGAAAACCAGTACACGAACGCGAGTATCATTTGAAGCCGCAATGACAGAACTTGGCGGCCACGCGATTTACATCGACTGGATGACTTCCAACTTTGTGTTATCAGGTATCGAACATGAGACCGAGTACCTGTCACGCAATGTCAGCTGCATCATGGCAAGATTACTTTATAACGAAGACTTGCAAAAAATCATGAGCGCTAGCCAGGTACCCGTCATCAATGGCTGCGACGAAAAATTTCACCCCTGTCAGGCGATGACCGATGTGCTCACCATCATGGAACATCACGAAGGTGAACTGGCTGATGCCCGATTGACTTATCTCGGCGT
This sequence comes from uncultured Gammaproteobacteria bacterium, assembly GCA_913050215.1. GTDB lineage: Bacteria > Pseudomonadota > Gammaproteobacteria > Pseudomonadales > Azotimanducaceae > UBA4582. Next base: position 16,777 of record CAJXBG010000042.1, on the reverse strand, counting down.
ACAGAACAACGTATCCAATTCTCTGGTCACCATTTGCCACAAATTAGGCATACACCTCACCCTGGCGACCCCTGATGCTGCGGATAATGGTGAGTCGCATGATGCCTACGTACAGAACCTGATAGCCGAATCTAATAATGTTACACACACGACTGATCCTCGCGAAGCTGTACAAGAGGCTGACTTTGTTTACACCGACACCTGGGTTGACATGCAGTACTTCAACAACCCGGACCATCAGGAAGAGAACGACAAAAAACTTAAGGAAATGATGCCGTACCAGATTAATGCCACATTATTGGAAGGCGTTAATTGTAAGGTAATGCATGATATGCCGATTCACGATGGATTTGAGATAAGCGCCGAGATAACCAAAGACCCGCGCGCGATCATGTACCAACAGGCGGAGAATCGTCTTCACGCCCAGAAAGGCATTCTTTGGTGGCTGTATCGAGAAGCGGATCAGTTAGCTGGGTAAGTTGCTGGCGGCTTGTATCTGCTTAAATCATTGATAAGCGCGTCTTATCAATCTGTCTCGCGGCGGACAAAATCCTGCGCCAACAATTCAACCCAATGGACAACGGGGACCCCCGCGCGACTGCCAAGATGTAACTGGCAGCCAATATTGGCAGTGGCTATTATTTCGGGCGCATGGTGTTGCAAATGGTGTAGTTTATTATCGAGCAACTGACCGGCAATCTCAGGCTGTGTCACCGAGTAGGTCCCGGCGGACCCGCAACAAAGGTGTGCGTCGTCTACCTGAACTAATTCATAACCCGCTTTTGTCAAAATAGTCTCAACCAGACCCGGTAGTTTTTGTCCGTGTTGCAAGGTGCAGGGTGAATGATAAGCAATACGACGCAACTTCGTTTCCGTGCGGTTGGCAAAGTCAACGTCCGCGAGTAACTCGCTGACGTCCTTAATCCTGCTAACCACCTCTTTAGCCTTTTGTTGATAATCATGATCGTATTGAAGAATCTGCGCGTATTCTTTGAGCGTGGCGCCACAACCCGAAGCCGTCGAAACGATGGCATCATAGTCCGCATAAACAGGATGAAGCTGATCAAGCAACCTTCGCATCTTGTCTCGGCCTGCCTCTGGCGCGGACAAATGATAATCAACCGAACCACAGCAGCTTTCACTGGCCAGAAAACTAACCGATATATTGTGCTGCGATAACAAAGCAGCCAGCGCTTGATTAACCTGCGGCGTTGCACCTTTCTGTACGCAACCCTCTAGCACCAACACTCGCTTAGCCGGGTCAGCCAGCGCTTTGACGCTCTTTGCAGCGACGACAGGTAATGAAGGCACCTTTTCCGCCAATCGCGCAGGCAATACCGGCTTAAAAAGATTACCGAGCCGCGTCAGCGAGCCGAAAATCACGGGCACTGGCATTAACTTTCTCAATAGTGTGTCGCGGATCCGAGCGACAATGCCCGCTGGCCTCAACTCTCCCGATATTTCCTGACCAATCTCCATCAGTCGTGCATATTTTACACCGGAGGGGCAAGTTGTTTCGCAGGCGCGACAGGTCAAACACTGGTCAAGATGGGTCTGGCTTTGACGAGTGATATCATTATCTTCCAACATATTCTTGATGAGATAAATTCTACCTCTGGGGCCATCTAACTCATCACCTAACAATTGATAGGTAGGGCATGTCGCGGTACAAAAACCGCAATGCACGCAGCTACGCAAAATCTCTTCTGCTTCCTGCACCCTTGGTTCATGCATCAAGTCTGAATGTATCTTTGTCTGCATTTTCTAATATTCCGGAACCGTTGCCAGTAACCTGCCGGGGTTCAGAATAGCACCGGGATCGAAGGTGCGTTTTAGGTTTTGATTTAACACAAGCACAGCACCGGACAAATGTTGGTAGGGCGTACTGGTGGGTGAATCAATCTCGTTTTGATCTGGACGGAATAGCGTCACCGTATGCGGATCACTCGCCAACCTAGGGTTCATCGCAGGGTTTTTGAGCCACCGGACACCTCCACCCCACTCTATCACTTGTGCTGTGTCTAACAACGCATCACTACCTGGTTCAACCGAAACGCGCCACAGAGCGCCCTCACCCTCAAACACCGGCAACTGCTGGTTCTTCAGGTCTTGCCAAAATTGTACACCCTCCGCTTCGTCAAGTTTCTCGCCGGCAACCAATCCAGCAGCGTGCGCGATCGTCAGCCTTGACCCGCCGAGACGAATAAACGCCTGACCCTCAACCCAGGCACTACCAGACAATGGTAGACCCTCTTTCTGAAGTCGTTGAAAATCGGCAATCGCATCGACTGAAGAAGTCAGCCAAGCGTAAGTTGCTGAGACTTCATCGGCGGGTAAAACTTTCAAACTTACATCACAAATCAGCCCCATCTCACCGAGGCTACCCACGAGCATTCGGGATACGTCATAACCGGCCACGTTTTTCATTACTTGGCCGCCCATTTCATAGGCGATACCACGACCATCTATAAATGCGACGCCAAGCACATAATCCCTGACCGATCCTAGATAGGGTCTCGCGGGACCAGAGAGCCCGGCAGCAACCACGCCACCGATCGTTGCCGCACCAGCAAACTGCGGCGGTTCGAAAGGTAAGCGTTGACCATTTTCGGCTAACAGCGATTCAACCTCGGCGAGTTTAGTGCCAGCCTTGACGCGAATCATCAACTCGTCTTTGCGGTAATCAATGATACCCGCGTAGCCTTTACAGTCGATCGACTCGCAAAGGTCTGATTGAACAGGATTCCCCAGAAATGATTTTGAACCACCGCCTTCAATCTGAAGCGGCTTAGCATGATGGTATGCCTCGGCGATACGCGCTGACAGCGCCTTTATTTCTGTGACCATCAAAAGCGTTCCAGGTCCGAATATTTTTGCGCATTGAGACCAACATGGGTTTGCTGGCTGCCGTCGGTATGAACATGCATTGCGCCAAATTCAGCACAACGACTCAGGGTGGGTACAGCTTTGCCCGGATTAAGAATTCTGGACTCATCGAATGCTGACTTTACGCCATGAAACAACTCAAGCTCTTCAGGGGTAAATTGAATACACATTTGATCAATTTTCTCGACGCCTACGCCGTGTTCGCCAGTAATTGTGCCACCAACCTCGATGCAGAGGTTGAGGATATCTGCGCCAAATGCCTCCGCCCGTTCGATTTCACCCGCTTTATTTGCGTCGTACAAAATCAGAGGATGCAGATTGCCATCTCCGGCATGAAAAACATTCGCAACATCAAGACCGTGCTGCTCGGAAAATTTTGTTATCTGCGCTAGCACAGCGGCCAGTTCCGATCTTGGAATGGTGCCATCCATGCAATAGTAGTCCGGCGCCAACCTTCCTACTGCCGGGAAAGCGGCTTTTCGTCCCAACCAGAGTTGCATTCGTTCCGCTGCATCCGTTGCGACCCTGACTTGAATAGCATTATTTTTATCGAGGATAAGCCTCAGTTTCTCTATCTGATGCTGCACCTCTGCATCGGTACCATCGAGTTCACAGATCAACAGCCCTTCGGCATCCAGCGGGTATCCGACATTAACAAAGGCTTCAGCCGCCTTGATCGCTAACCTATCCATCATCTCCAGACCCGCGGGCAGTATCCCCTGCGAAATAATCGCGTTAACGGTACCTGCTGCTTCATTCACAGAGTTAAAGGCTGCAAGCACTACCGCTATGTTTTTAGGTATTGGGAGCAGCTGAACCGTCACTTCAACAACGATCCCGAGCATCCCTTCTGATCCATGCAGCAGCGCGAGCAAATCGAGGCCAGGACTATCGAAACCCCTGCTGCCTACCTCGTACAATTCGCCCTCCGGCGAGACGAGCTTCAGTTGCTTGACGTTGTGAACAGTCAAACCATATTTTAGACAGTGAACGCCACCGGAATTTTCCGCAACATTCCCCCCGATCGTGCAGGCAATCTGGGACGATGGATCAGGCGCGTAAAATAAACCGAGGTGACGCACTGCATCAGAAATCGCCAAGTTGGTCACGCCTGGCTCAACCCGCGCACTCAGATTATCCGTGTCGACCTCTAAAATTCTATTGAACTTGGCTAGGCTTAACAGTACACCCTCACTGTGCGGCATGGCACCACCCGACAAACCGGTACCGGCGCCTCTCGCGACCACCGGCACTTTAGCCTGATGACACAATCGCATAATTTGTTGTACTTCAGCGATGGTTTCTGGGAGTACCACAATCCAGGGCACCTGCTTTTTTGCTGTCAATCCGTCGGCTTCATATACCCGGCGTCGTGCATCATCAGTAATTAACCGATCACCGCAAAGTTCGGTTAAGGATCTCAGCAAACTGATCTGGTCAGCGCCTGTTGTCATCAGTTTTTCTACCCTATCCCAAGAGATTTCGTGTTGATTGGTACAACGCTGGTTCATGCTGCCCAATCAGACAAAGGAAATGTTTCAGAAACGGACTATACCGGACAATTCGCGTATAATCTCGTCCGCAACAAGATGACAAAACAACCGTAGAATCCGGCAACATAAGCTGATTCAACCGATGACAAACCGAATTGATCGATTCATCAATTCATCCGACAAATTGTTTCAATAAGTAGGCGCGTGAAGAATGGCTATCAGCAGTGCAGAAGAAATCCTTGAAGACTTTCGGCAGGGAAAAATGGTTCTGATCATGGACGATGAAAACCGCGAAAATGAAGGTGACCTTATCATTGCTGCCGAAGTCGTCACACCCCAGCATATGACTTTTATGGCGCGGGAAGCATGCGGACTGATTTGCTTAACAATGACCGAGGAACGAGGCAAACGGCTCAATTTGCCATTTATGGTTGAAAACAATCGCTCTCAGCACGAAACCAATTTTACCGTTTCCATTGAGGCCGCTGAGGGTATCACTACGGGAATATCTGCCGCAGATCGCGCAGTCACCGTAAGAGCCGCAGTTGCAGCAAACGCCGGTCCGGATGATATCGTCATGCCGGGTCACATATTTCCGATTGTGGCAAAGCGAGGCGGTGTCCTCACCCGCGCGGGACACACCGAAGCGGGTTGTGATCTCGCAAGAATGACAGGCTATGAGCCTTCATCGGTGATCGTTGAAGTGATGAATGAAGACGGCACAATGGCGAAACGCCCAGAACTTGAAATATTTGCCGAGAAACATGGCATCAAATTGGGCACGATTGCAGACCTCATCCAGTATCGAACGGTTAATGACAAGACCATCGAATTGATCGATGAAAAGACAGTCGATACCCGCCACGGTGAATTCCTACTACGTACTTACACCGACAGTATTTCCGATTGTATTCACCACGCAATGGTTCGAGGAGAAATCACCGAAAATGAACCCTGCCTTGTCCGCGTGCAAACTTTAAATAAGCTGCGTGACGTGATTGGTACGCAACTCCCTAATTCACGAAAATCGTGGTCGTTGTCGGAGTCCATGGCAAAAATTGCTGCCGAGAACCAAGGCGTTGTGGTCCTCGTCGGGCAGACAAAAAGCAAAGCAGAGGATATTGCTGAAATAGAACACTTTCCTGAACTGCCAGCCTCTCTTAAAGCCAACATGGAGCTTGGTATATATCGGGTCGTTGGTACCGGATCGCAAATTCTTCGCGATCTGGGTGTCGGCAAGATGCGGCTGCTAAGTTCCCCCACACGATTTAATGCAATTTCAGGCTTCCAGTTGGAAGTCACGGAATTTGTGGAAAACGAATAATGTACTCAGCACCTGTGGTCGAGCTTGAGGATGATCCCGTTCCGATTGTCAAAATCATTGGCGCACAGCTCAAACGAGCAATGGCCAGCGATTCACATCGCCGGATTGTCAGCCAACTCGACGGTTGCTTTTCGCTAAGCTCGGTCACCGATCCCCAAAAAGTTTCCGTCAACATCAATAACAACAATATCGCCGTAAGTCGGGGTATTAATCCTCAGGCTAAAGTCGTTATTCATCTCGATTTCAACGACGCAAAGATCAAACCCCGGATTGATGGTCTGCTTCGTTATCCCGTATTTGCTATAAAAGTCGGCAAGCTACTCGAACCCCCGCCGCAAGATTGGATCACCGAGGCAAAAAGCTACTGGCAGACAGTTCGTGATCAACCGCGCATGCCGTCAGCAATCAAGATGGTTGCTACCAATGACAACGTTGAGCTTCTGCTTGGTGGAAAGGATGTCGAACCCGAGGTAACAATCTACGGCGAACCACATGCGCTGCTGGCCCTGGTTAACGGCACTCTTGTGTTTGCCGAAGCAGCGATGACTGGAAAGATTAACGTAGAATGCAGTGTTGAGCATCTAGCCATACTCACTGAAGTCTCAATCAAGCGGCTACTGGGCGAACTTTGACCAAAGACAATGAAAAACACCCGCAAGGAAACATGATGGCATTAGAAGACTTGCCTGACTGGTTTGACAGGCACCATGTAGATATTATCCGCACGCACGCGACGACGCTGGATGGTCAGGGTGCAGGTAAATACATCCACAGAAACAAATTTTACCAGTCTTTACCCAAAGGACACGCGATTGCTGATTCGGCAATTGCGATCGATATCGCAGGCAGTCCTCATATCACCCATTGGCATGATCAGCGGGTTGAAAACTTCGGCGATATTCTGATGAAACCAGATATCGACACTCTGATTTCTGATGGATCAAATCCAGCACTTGGTCATTGTATTGCAGACTTTACGACAGCAACCGGAGAAGAGCTTCGCCTGTGCCCGAGGACGCAGTTAAAACGAATGATCCGTTTGCTGTCTGAGCGAGGCTATTGCATGAAAGCAGCCTTCGAACTCGAGTTCTATCTGTTTGATGAATCATTCGAAGACGTTAAACGAAAGCAATATCAGCAGCTTCGAACCATTGGCGCCAGTGATAAACCTAACATGTACCTGTTACGAAATGCCTATCACGCTGCGCCGTTTATGACCGAAGTGATTAAACGATTGGAATGGAAAGGCATAGGTTGGGAAGCATGGAACGATGAGGCTGGCGTCGGTCAAATTGAGCTTAATATCGATGCCGGCGATCCCTTGACGCTTTGCGACAACGTCGTTCGTGCCAAACAAGTGCTTTATGAAGTTGCACTTGATATGGATATGGCGGTGACGTTCATGGCCGCGCCCTCGTCTTTCTTCGGTTCAGGCATGCATGCGCACCACTCCCTAACAACTCACGAAGGCACGCCGGTGTTTTACGATTCAGAGCAACCCGGCAATCGCTCTGACCTAATGAATCGCTGGTTAGCTGGACAGGTGGTAAATCTGCCAGCGTACGTGTCATTCTTAAGCCCAACGATAAATTCTTACCGCAGATTTCGCGACTACTCAGCTGTACCGCTAACAACAACTTGGTCGATGGACAACAGATCAACGGCCCTGCGACTCATCACTAGTAGTCAATCGGCAGCAAGGATTGAGAACAGAATTGGTGCTGCTGACCTGAATCCCTATCTCGCGCTGGCAACAACAATAGCTGGTGGAATCGCCGGTCTAGACAATGATTTGGACTTACCTGCTGAAACAACAAAACTGGCTTGGGGTACCGGCGCTGATATTGAAAAACTACCCACGACCATAACCACTGCAATCGAGGCATTGGAGAAAAACCGGCACTTGTCAGCTTACCTCGGCGACGACTTTACCCAATACTGGGCGAATACGCGTCGCGCGGAATGGCTCGCCTTTCACACAGAAGGGGGTGATCCGGAATCAAAAAGTGTCACTGCATGGGAATTCGAAAGGTACTTTTGCCTAGTTTGACCTTAGAAACTCTTTTGTAAGAACGCACTTACAAGCTTCGAAAAAGCTGGAATCAGATCAGTAAAACAAGATTTAATACTCTCCGAATCGTCACAGCCGGGGCTGCTCATTCGCCCCTCCCATCGGAGAAAATTATGCTCTACCTACTTGCCCTCTTGTTACCTCCTGTTGCCGTATTTATTTGTGGCAAACCAGTTCAGGGACTCATAAACATTGTGCTTTGTCTTTTCTTGTGGGTGCCCGGAATCATTCATGCACTTTTTGTCGTGCACAATCGCTACGAAGACAAGCGTACCGACAAAATCGTTAGAGCGATTGAAGAAGCAGGCAACGAATGAGACATGCAAAATGGATTGTCTTGTTGACCGCAGTCATCTCGCTGACTGCCTGCGAAACTGTCGTTTACGACGCGCTTGAGAAAGTTGGATACCACAAGCGAGATATTCTGATTGACCGCATTGATGCAGCTCAAGCCTCACAAACCGAAGGCCAAGAGCAGTTCAAGTCGGCCCTAGAACAGTTCAAATCAGTGATTAATTTCGACGGCGGCGACCTCGAAGTCACCTTAGACCTGCTAAATGATGAATACGAGGCCAGCGTTGATGCGGCCGACGAGATTCACGATAGAATTAACAGCGTTGAAAATGTTGCTGATGCCCTGTTTGATGAGTGGCAAGAGGAGCTGGAACAGTACAGCAACGCAAGCCTGCGTCGCGATAGTGAGCGGCAGTTAAAGGATACTCGCCGCCGTTACAGCAAGGTGCTGGGCGCAATGCGCAGAGCAGAGAACGCTATTGATCCTGTGCTGGCGAGCTTGAAAGACAACACCCTTTACCTCAAACACAACCTTAATGCGCGTGCTATTGCGTCGCTTAAGAATGAACTCGGCACGGTAGATAATGATGTCAATGCACTCTTAACTGCCATGCAACAAGCCATCAACGAATCGAATGCATTTATCGATGAGTTACGGGGAGGCTAGCTGTACTCGTCTACACCGGTTTGTCCAACGCTGGTTTCAGCGCCAGATTGGTCAACCCACTGACATTCCAGCGGCATCCTCGCCACGTATTGCAAATGATGAGCGCCTCATCATCACAGCGCCTGCCAAAAGCGTAAAAACCCCAACTGCCTTTCTTTAGTCTAAAATATCAATTTGTCGCTGATGCCTATGAGACTGCATAAACAACCTGCCTGTACGCTATAACGAACACGCTCCACCCATTCGCGTTTTGCTTTAATATAGTGAAGGAACATAGAACGACTTATTGGCTGCGAATGCTTACGTCATGAAAAGACCATTACTTATCACCCATCCAGATTGTGAGAAACACGAAAAACCAGGGCATCCTGAGCGACCCGAACGGCTCGCTGCAGTGATGAAACGAGTCCATGCATCAGGTCTCAGTCAGGATATGGACGTCAAACTCGCAACGGAGATCAGCGACCAACTGCTGATGCAGGTCCATCCAAAAAGTCACATTGAACATGTTGTAAACTCAGAGCCGGATAACTCATGGCTTCACATTGACCCCGATACCTATATGAGTGCCGGCAGTGTCCGAGCTGCCAAGCTTGCCGTAGGCGCCTGCGTTGAGGCGACAACGCGCGTGCTTGATGGGCAATATCAGCATGCATTCTGTGCGATAAGACCCCCGGGACACCATGCTGAACTTATGGACGCCATGGGTTTCTGTCTGTTTAACAATGCAGCAGTGGCGGCAATGGTTGCACTTGAAGACCCGAGTGTTGATCGCATCGCCATTCTTGATTTCGATGTACATCATTGTAATGGCACTGTTGATATTTTTAAGGAAGATGAAAGAGTGCTTGTATGCTCTAGCTTTCAGGATCACTTTTATCCCCATCGCTATCTCGACTTTTCAAACAACCACATTGTTACAACACCCCTAGCGCCAGGCACATCGAGTCTGCAATATCGACGTGCTATTGAAGCCAGTTGGCTAAAAAAAATTGAACAGCACCAGCCAGACTTTATCTTTGTTTCGGCCGGCTTTGATGCTCATGCAGAAGACCCATTGGCCGAACTACGTCTCATTGATGATGACTATACGTGGATTACAGAATTAATCGTTGGACTTGCAGACCAATATGCGCAGGGTCGCGTCGTCTCAACGTTAGAAGGTGGTTACAACGTTGAAGCGCTGGCGCGAAGCGCAGCACGACACATTGAAGCATTAATATAAGCTAGACGAGTCAGACCTAAAAGCGCGTCGTGAATGTTACATCATGCGATCATACCGTGGGCACACAAAACCTTTTCAAATACCCGTCTCCGATTACCTCTAGCAGCCTTCGAAGGGCAATCTAATGGCGACATGGTTGCGTCTAAATTGAGACATCAACGCAATGAGATACCGATCATCTCTCTCAGTAAATGTCGGGCTTACCCATTTGTACCGGTTACGATACACTCGCACCACAAACGACTAACCACTGGAATGCAGCATGGCAACAAAGATTCCCTTTATTCACAAATATGACTTTGAATACGGCAAACTGGAGCAAATTACGCCGCTGATACGCAGGGTGACGGCTAAGAATCCCAGCGGCTTCACCTTTATGGGCACAGGTACCTATGTTGTCGGCACCGGCAATGTCGCCGTAATTGATCCGGGTCCACTTGATCCCGCACATATTGACGCACTGAAGCGAGGCCTTGAAGGGGAAACGATCAGTCATATCCTTATCACACATACACATGAAGACCACTCTCCGGCAGCAGCGCCGCTGAAAGAGCACTGGCAGACAAAAACCTATGGTTACGGCCCACATGGCGCTGGAAAGATAGCAGGCGGCGTCGCTATTGATGCAGGTGGTGATATGGCTTTCACGCCGGATGTAACGATCAGGCACGGTGATATATTGAAGGGCGACGACTGGACAATTGAATGCGTTTACACGCCGGGACACACCTCAAATCATATGTGCTTTGCGCTAAAAGAAGAAAAAGCGCTCTTCACCGGCGATCATGTCATGGGTTGGTCAACTAGCATCATTGGCCCGCCTGATGGTGACATGACCTCCTATATGGACAGCCTCGCCTTACTTCTGGAAAGAGATGATGAGGTCTACTGGCCTACCCACGGTACAGCTATTCCCGATGTCAAAAATTATGTGCAGGCATTTATTGATCATCGACTCGTACGTGAGCAACAAATCCTTGCCAGCCTCAAGGCGGGGCATGAACTGATCGAAGATATGGTGCCAGGCATGTATACGGAAACTGACCCACGTATGTTCGGCGCGGCAGCCCGATCAGTCTTTGCAGCCATGATTCGCTTGCTTGATTCAGGTCAGGTGATCAGCAAGGAAGGTGAACCGACCTTAACAGGGCGCTATTTGTTAGCTCCGGCCCAATAAACGCTGTGCCTGTTGGTATGCGTAGACCATGCTGGACTCGTCACTTTTGTTCTGACCAGAAATATCGAATGCAGTCCCATGGTCAGGACTGGTCCTGACGAATGGTAGACCTAATGTGACATTGACGCCCTCGGCGATACCCAGATATTTAATCGGTATTAATCCCTGATCGTGATATTGCGCGACCACAACATCGAAACGACCTTCCCTCGCCTGCATAAATACAGTGTCACCGGGCCAGGGACCAGAGACCTCAATGCCTTCTGCTTTAGCAGTTTCTATGGCTGGGCCGATGACCTCGATCTCTTCGCGCCCAAAAAGCCCGGATTCCCCGGCATGCGGGTTTAGACCGGCTACCGCAATCCTGGGTCTAGCAATACCAAAAGCCTGTGCGCCTTGCTGCGCCAACCTGATGGCATACAACTGCGACGCAACGGTGCAGTCGTCAATTGCCCTGCGCAGTGACACATGAATGGAGGCAAGCACGACGCGCAACTGTTCGTTAGCGAGCATCATCGCCACTTCACAATTCGCGTAATGTGCAAGTATCTCGGTATGCCCCGGAAACGCGATCCCTGCTTCTGACATCGCAGCTTTGTTAATCGGCGCAGTCACAATCCCATCTATCTCACCGGAAAGCGCGAGATCAATCGCCGCGCTCACGCAGTCAAACGCGATCTGACCGCAGGCAGCGTCAATACGTCCCATAGTGACAGAGTCAGATAAGCACCCCGCTTGTACCACCTCGACTTTGCCGTGTTCTGGTCGCGACGACGCCGGCGAATCTATTTCCACCACATGCAGCGCAAGGCCTAACCCTTCCGCCTGTCGCCGAAGTTCACCGACATCACCAATAATTACCGGACTGGAATCACTCTCCAGACGCGCCAGCAACTTAAGGCAAATCTCAGGACCCACACCGGCAGGGTCACCCATCGTGAGCACAATACGGTTACGCATAGCGATTATTTACACCATCGAGGCGATGACCCTCTTGGCTATCACCGCACAAAGATGAGCTCTGTAATCGACTGATGCATGGAGGTCTTCGTTAAAATTGTCAGTCCTCAATGTAATACCATTGAGCGCGCTTTCTGCAAAACTACTCGACAACGCCGCCTCATATTCACTGCATCGAAACACACTGGATGCAGCGCCTGTGATAGCGACTCTTACGCCGTCATTATGTCGATTAATAAACACCCCAACCGTGGCATATCGAGAAGCCGGATTAGCAAATTTAATATATTCAGCATCACCCTTTACCGGAAACGTAACGGCGGTGATGATCTCACCCTCTTCCAGCACTGTTTCAAACATATCGACGAAAAACTCATCAGCAGGAACAGCCCTCTTGGTTGTCACGACGGTTGCGCCCAGACCCAGCAATGCCGCCGGGTAATCTGCAGCGGGATCGTTATTGGCCACGGAACCTCCAATCGTGCCGCGATTTCTCACCTGCGTGTCTCCAATGCCACGGGCCAACTTTGCCAGCGCTGGAATCGCAGCTTGAACAAGTTCGCTAGCGGCAACGTCGGCGTGACGGGTGTAAGCACCAATTTGCAGCACATCGCCTTCTCTGGATATCCCAGCAAGTTCTGTCAGTCCAGCAAGATCAATCAAATCGGTCGGGGCATTGAGCCTTTGTTTCATCGTCGGTAATAAGGTATGGCCGCCAGCCAAAAACATAGGATCCTCGGACTTTGCATACAACGACTCGGCTTCTTGAAGCGATGACGGACAATGGTAATTAAAGTTATACATGATTACTCTCCCCTTGCGTCTTCATGGGTTGCATTCTGTAATGTCTGCCAGACATTTAGCGGTGTCGCAGGCATATCGATCTCTCTTACGCCGAGCGCATTCGTGATCGCATTAATCACTGCAGGCGGAGAACCAATCGCCCCAGCTTCACCACAACCTTTTGCGCCAACGGGATTATGGGTGCAGACCGTGGTTGTCATACCGACATCAAAATTCGGCAAGTCATCCGCCCTTGGCATGCAATAGTCCATAAAAGAACCCGTTTGTAACTGCCCCGTTTCATCGTAAATACCGTGCTCAAGCATCGCTTGACCAATACCTTGGGCAATACCGCCATGCACCTGGCCTTCAACAATCATCGGATTAATAATCGTGCCAAAGTCATCAACAGCCGTAAATTTAACGACACTGGTCACGCCTGTGTCAGGGTCAATTTCAACCTCACAGATATGAGTACCTGCTGGATAGGTGAAATTGGCCGGGTCATAAAAGGCTTTTTCCGTAAGACCCGGCTCCAATTCTTCAAGCGGGTAGTCGTGCGGCACATAGGCTGCAAACGCGATCTCCTGAAACGTTTTCGAGAGGTTACTTTCGCGAACCTTAAACTCGCCGTCATCAAAATCGATGTCTTCTGATTTGGCATCCATCAAGTGACCCGCAATTTTTTTGCCTTTGGCAACGATCTTGTCAGCAGCTTTCATCAATGCCGAACCGCCGACTGACAACGAACGAGAACCGTAGGTTCCCATGCCAAAATCCATCTTGCCGGTATCACCGTGAATGACCTCAACGTCATCTATCGATATACCCAACTGACTAGCCACTAACTGCGCAAAAGTTGTTTCATGCCCCTGACCGTGGCTATGACTACCTGTCATCACCGTAACGGAGCCGGTCGGATTCACTCGCACCTCACCTGACTCCCACAAGCCAACCCCGGCCCCAAGAGAACCAGCCACCTGAGAAGGTGCCAGACCACAAGCCTCTATATAACAACTGAAACCAATACCCCTTAGCTTACCCTCAGCAACCGATGCCTCTCTTCTTGCAGAGAACCCGGCGTAGTCTGCCATCGCCAGCGCCTTATCAAGACTAGCCTCGTAGTCTCCGATGTCATATTCGAGCGCAACCGGCGTCTGGTAGGGAAAATCCTCCGGTTGAATGAAATTTTTGCGGCGCAGCTCCGCCGGATCCATATTCATTTCCTGCGCAGCTATCTCGACAATTCTTTCAAGCAGGTAGGTTGCCTCAGGACGTCCAGCACCGCGATAGGCATCAACTGGTGCTGTGTTTGTCATGACTGCCTGAACCTCAACATAGACGTTAGGTGTCTTGTATTGGCCGGCGAGCAACGTGCCATAGAGATAGGTTGGCACAGCGGATGCGAATGTTGATAAATACGCGCCCATATTTGCCAGCGTTTTGACTCTGAGCGCCAGAAAATTACCGTTTTCATCCATCGCAAGCTCAGCTTCGCTGACATGATCTCTACCATGGGCATCGGTGAGAAACGATTCAGATCGATCCGCGGTCCATTTGATTGGCAAGTCTAACTTTCTGGCAGCCCAGGCAACGACGGTTTCCTCCGAATAAATAAATATCTTAGAACCAAATCCGCCTCCAACATCCGGCGCGATGATTCGCAGCTTGTGCTCCGGCGCGAGTTGCACGAATGCTGTGAGCACTAGACGCGCGAGATGCGGGTTCTGGCTCGTTGTATAGAGTGTTATCTCGTCGGTGCCCGAATTGTAGTCACCGATTGCAGCACGGGGCTCGATTGCGTTAGGTATCAAGCGATTATTGACGAGCGACAACCGTGTGACGTGGTGCGCATTTTCGATCGCTTTAAGTGTTTCGTCCCTTTCACCGAGTTCCCAATCGTAGTTTGTGTTGTCTGGGACTTCCGGGTGAATCTGTGGTCCTGACTGCGCATCAGCAACACTAACGACAGCATCCAGCTCGTCAAACTCGACTTCGACGAGTTCAGCAGCGTCCCGGGCTTGTTGCAGCGTATCGGCAATGACAACCGCGAAGGGTTCGCCAGAATAATTGATTCGATCCGCAGCTAATGGCGGATGCGGCGGCTGTTTCATCTCTGAACCGTCTTTTGACAACACCATCCAGCCACAGGGCAAAGAGCCTAGACCGTCTTCAGCAACCTGCGCTCCGGTGAGCACAGCCACAACGCCATCAGCTGCCTCAGCTGCAGAACAATCAAGACTAGTGATCATCGCTCTAGCGACCGGCGCTCGAACGAAAAAAGCGTGCGCCTGACCACGAAGGTTAATATCGTCTGTGTAGTTTCCCTTGCCGGTGATAAAACGAGCATCTTCTTTGCGGAGAACAGGTTCACCAATATTTTTTGCAACCATTTCTCAATCCTCCATTTGTTGTGCGGCAGTCGCGACGGCGCGGACGATATTTTGATAGCCGGTACAGCGGCAGTAATTACCCTTCAACCCTTCACGAATTTCAGCCTCTCCGAGTTCCACGTTATCCCGGCTGGCGGTATTCACCAGATCGATGCCCGTCATGATCATGCCCGGCGTGCAGAACCCGCACTGGAGTCCATGACAAGCACGAAATGCCGTTTGCATTGGATGCAGGTCATCTTTGGTACCAATTCCTTCAATAGTGGTTACCTCGGCACCTTCCGCCTGAACGGCCAACACGGTACAAGCCTTGACAGCATCACCATTCAGATGAACAGTGCAAGCGCCGCATTGACTTGTATCACAGCCAACATGGGTGCCAGTAAGCCCAAGGTCCTCTCGAATAAATTGCCCCAGCGTTCTATTTGCAGGACAGCTTTTACTTACCTGCTTTCCGTTCACTGTCATCGAAATCGGTATCGACATATCAATGTTCTCCCTTGTGAATTACCTAACTTTCAATTGTTTCAATTAACACTTCTTGCTCGGGGTTATTGGTCACTACACCAACAAACCGCGTAAAGAATTCATTGGCCATTTTTGATGCTGCACCGCGCACCAGTCTCGAGCCTACCTGCGCAAGCTTGCCACCAACAGATGAATTGACGGCATAGGTCAGCACCGTAGCGCCTTCACTTCCTTCAACATCCGCTAATTGCACCGAAGCCGATCCTTTGGCAAATCCCGCGACACCACCCTTCCCGGCGCCCGACAACACATAACTGGTCGCATGTTGTATGTCGCTCAATTCAACCTGCCCCTGAAAACGTGCTTTAACCGGGCCTACTTTTGCAAGCAACACTATCGTGAAGCAGTTTTCTTCTGAGGGCTCAAATTGCTCACATCCCGGCAAACACTGCATCAAAATTCTGTGATCATTCAAGGCCAGCCAAACAGACTCACGAGCGACAGGGATTTCAACCCTCTGACTTAACTGCATACTACCCTCTTCTTTACTCTGCCAAATGAAATGTTCGTCAATATCAAAAGACAAGCTAACCCATATCGACCTACAAAATCGAAACTTCTACGACACGAAACAGGCATAAAAAGACGGGTGCATGAAAAAACTAAACCACCCACCATAAACTCATCGTCCACTGCAACGATGAACAGTAATCTAACGCTTGTCAACGGAACGTCTTGGCGACATTACTCACCTAAACAATCCTGCTCAGGCCGGTCAACCCCGTGTTTGAGATCAGGGACATTGATCAGGAATACACGACAAAATAACGATCTGTCGTTTTGTTTGTCACCCTTGGTGCTGCGCTAGGCAGTTGCCGACGCTCTGGATTTCACTCGGTCGAACCAGGCAGTGATATTTTTGTTGTCTTCGTTCATCGGTTGTCCAACCTGTGCGCCGAACTCAAGAAAACAAAACAGCAGCACATCAGCTAAGGTAAAGCGGCTGCCGCAAACAAATTCTTTGCCTTCCATCAAA
>CAJXBG010000041.1 GCA_913050215.1 uncultured Gammaproteobacteria bacterium | reverse complement strand
GCAAATATTCAAGGTAATCACACCATCATGACCCTTGACTATCAACCTCCTGGCGCCTGATTCGCCCTATTTGCCTGGCAAATCCGGAAATCGGCGAATTATAGTGAGCGCTCACTATGTAAAGTGCGCCTCATTTTCCGAGTTTTCCACATTTTCTGTGGATAAGTCTGGTGATAAGTCCTTTGAATGTGCGGGACGTCCATAGAAACCGGATACTAGGGCAAACTGGCTATTTTTTGATCACATGTTCTACAGGCCCTATGAATCAACGCTTTACGGACATACATCGTAAAAACCGGATAGATACAACTTGCATTCGGCTAAAAACAGGCGTAGGCGAGAAATTGTTAGTAACTTGGGATAAAAAACACGATTTACGCTACAAAATCAGGTGAAAACAGCCCAATTAGTGTCGAAATATCGACATCTGACCCTAATCAATGCTTTTAAAAACACTATTCTGTAAGGATATTCGGTATTTTGGCGCGAATGAACGGTAAATTGGCTATTCTTCAATGGTCAAACTCTCACACCACTCCTTCATCAAACTGTTGTATCGAACTTGTCGGGATAAAACTAACGGTTCGACTCAACTTTGAACTGACCCCGCTGTATTAATTCGGTGGTTTCAACGTCTGACACCAACGTCTAATAAAAACCCCTAAGTAATAAGGGATTAATCGAACTCTCTCCTGCCAGTCACAAGCATCACATTCATGCGACATACCGCAGGCGGCTAGTGTATCGATAATAAAACGGTACCAGACCGGATCTGGGCCTCAGAACTTATCTAGATCTCTCTTGGCTTCGTCGACGGGCACGCCGAGGTACATTACCCGGTATAGAAACGAAAACGTTGAAGCTCTGTAATTAACCTGACAATGAATGAGGCTTTTTAATCTCCTGAGTTATTTAAGATCGCCGCAACCAATTCAAAATTTCGCAGGCTGGATTTTGAAAAATCGACGGCAACATGCATGTATTCCTTCTGAATCGCTGTGTTGCTGGTCGTCAGTGCAAGATAAATAATCTGATCGAAGCCAATTCCAGCCCATAAAGGTATATGTTTTGCTAATAGCTGTTTACTAATGGCTGTTTACTAATGGCTGTCCGGGGCTCGAGAGCGTGTCGGAGTAATCGCGGTAATTGGGGATTCCATTCGTAAAAACCGATGGACTTTCTGTCGCCGCTAACGTGGTGCCGGATACAACCGGTATCATCAGTAGCAAAAGGACTCGCTCCGCAACCTGCCGTCTGAAATTCATTTTCCTATTCCTGTATGCCGTCATGCCAAAATTCTTTATGAAGATTAATTTACAATCAGGTGGTTCCCGATAGCGGCATTTGTTAATTTGCACAGATGATTTAATCGTATAGGTGTTCCATGGGAAAAGTTGGTAACTTCTTCGAAGATTTGAAAATATTACTCAGCGCGGCCCGACTGAAATCGCCGCCCGATGAAAGCCTTGACTGCATGGCCAAACTCGTCGAAGTACAAGCGAGAGTTCGTCCCGAAGCACCTGCACTCCTTTGCGAAGGCGAACAGATCTCCTGGAGGGAGCTAAACGACCGGGCTAACGTGATTGCAAACAACTTAGTCAGTCGAGGAATCAAGCAGGGTGAATGCGTCAGCCTGTTCATGCAAAACCGGATCGCCTTTGTTGTCTGCTTGTTAGGCATTAATAAATCCGGCGCTACCGCAGGACTAATCAACACAAACTTGACCAAACAACCGTTAACACACTGCATCAATCTCATCGACTCTCAGAAGTGCATTTTCGGTTCAGAGCTGACGGACAGTCTCAATGATGTAAAAGACCAGCTAGAAATGAATGACGGCGAAGACTTTCTGATGGTGGCCGATGCTGAAAATATAGAGCTACCGAATTGGGCCATCAACCTCGATCCTAAAGACGATTCTGGCGACACCAGAAACCTGCCGGTTACAGACAATATAAAAACTGGCTCTACCGCATTTTATATATTCACATCGGGCACCACTGGTCTACCCAAGGCAGCTATTGTATCTAACAAGAGAGCAATATCTGGATCACAGATGTCAGGCGTTAGCCTATTGCGGATAAACCAAAACGATCGAATGTACAATTGCTTACCGCTATACCATGGCACAGGTCTGATCATGGGATTGCTGGCAGCATTTCACGTCGGCGCATCTACGGTGATTCGCAGGCGACTTTCTATCAGCGCTTTCTGGGAAGACATCCGGAAGAACAATTGTACAAGTTTTATATATATTGGCGAACTCATTCGCTATTTAATGAGCAGGCCTGAACAGGTAAACGATACTGACAATCCTATCAGAACAATTGTTGGTAACGGGCTTCGACCAGACATATGGAATCAGTTCAAAGCCAGGTTCGAGATAGATCGCATCGGCGAATTTTACGCTGCAAGTGAGGGCAACGGCGGATTTGGCAACATTCTTAATAAACCCTGCACAGTTGGCATGGGCGTCGCACCGGTCAAGCTTGTCTCATATGATGTGGCACAAGACGAAATCATTCGTGATGGAAATGATTGTTGCATAGAGGTAAACGATGGAGAAACTGGCCTGCTACTGATTGAAATCACAAACACAACCAAGTTTGAGGGCTACACCAGTGGAGAGGCGACCGAAAAGAAGCTTGTTCGCGATGTTGTCACGCCCGGCAACCTCTATTTTAACAGCGGTGATTTGATGAAAAGCGTCGAGGTCGGTTTTTCATTTGGGCAGAAACATTATCAGTTTGTTGATCGGATTGGAGACACGTTTCGCTGGAAAAGTGAAAATGTTTCAACAAATGAGCTTGCTGAGATTATCAACCAACACCCGGATGTCGTGTTCACCAATGCCTATGGCGTACAAATACCAGGTACAGACGGCCGCGCGGGCATGGCAGCTATCGTCTTTCGAGACGGTGTTTCTATGGGTAACGCTGATTTACAATCACTCAGCGATCACATCAATGATGGCCTACCCAGTTATGCGCGACCAATATTCATCAGAATACTCTCTGAACTGCCAACAACTTCGACGCACAAACTGCAGAAGAACAGCCTAAGGGAAGAGGCATTTCACCTCGACAAGCTTGACGACTACGTGCTGGTCAAGAAGCCGAGCGAGAGTTGCTATGTGCGCCTTGATAGCGACTTCTACGATAAGATCATCCAGCGCGCAGTAGCATTTTGAGATCACTAGACCAGGCCCGCTAATATGTTTTAATCACATTCACTTGAAAGCCTGGGGCATTTCAACGAGAAACTCGGAGATTCTATGATAGACCTCTATACTACAGGCACACCCAATGGACATAAGGCCTCAGTAACCCTTGAGGAACTGGCTTTACCCTACGACGTCCATCCGATCAACCTGAGCAAGGGAGATCAGAAAACACCAGAATTTCTAGCGATGAACCCAAATGGAAGAATTCCCGTCATCGTTGACCGCGACAACGACAACTTTGTTGTTTTCGAAACCGGTGCAATCATGATTTATCTTGCTGAACTCACGGGAAAGCTTTTACCAACGGATCAAAAGGGGCGCTCTCGCGTGATTCAGTGGCTAATGTTCCAAATGGGCGGTATTGGCCCCATGATGGGACAAGCCAACGTGTTCTACCGCTATTTTCCTGAAAAAATCCAGCCGGCGATCGAGCGATATCAAAATGAATCCAGAAGACTACTCGAGGTGCTCGATACAGCTCTGAGAGACAGGGAATGGCTAGCCGATGACTATTCTATTGCGGATATTGCCAACTGGTGCTGGGTAAGAACTTATCGTTGGTCCGGCGTCTCTCGTGAAGGGCTAGAAAATCTTGACCGATGGCTGGATCAAATGAAAGCGCGCCCCGCATGCCAGAAGGGCATACGGGTGCCTGAACCACCACCTAAAAAATTAATTGAAGGTGATGATGAGAAGAACTTTGTTAAAGGCGCGCAATCAATCCTACAAACCTAATGACGAACGCTAAAAAATAGCCAGCATCTCTTCAAAAGCCTTCATCTGTCCCCCATTAGCAGAAGACGGCACGAGAATTGGTGTTCTAACACCGGTATCAAACCAGGCTTCGACACCTTCTCTCACCGCAGAAGCTGAACCAAACAATGTGGTATCGGCCAACCACTTATCACTGAGAAGTGCCGGCACCTTATCGAATTCTTTCGCTTCCACCGCCCGCTCGATCGCAGTCATTTCTTCTTCGTATCCCGCTTCTTTCCAATAGTTTCGATAGTTAGGCAGCATGGCATAAGAGGTGAGGGTCTTCCTGTTAACGGCCTTAGCAGCCTCAACATCATCATTAATACAAGTTGGGATCATATCGCCGATAAAGAAGTCCTCGTTGTCACGGGCGGCAGGACTCAGGGTCGCAAGAGACGCTTTCATATGTGATCTTGCGCCATTCGCGAACACCATGCCCTCAGCGATTTCCTCCGACAGCGCAATCATTTTCTTCCTCAAGGTCGCCAATACAATCGGAGGAAGCTCACCCGCGCGAGGTACAGCACGAAGTTCCTCAACAAAATTCCGAGTATCGGTCAGGGGTTTGCCAGCGGAAATGCCACGTGATTTAAGTGCTGGCGCGTGACTGACGCCAATGCCAAACCTGAACCTGCCATCCGAGACTTCGTGAATGAACGATGCAGTTTGTGCAAAGTCGGTCACCTGCCGAAAATAAATCGGCATAATTGTTGTACCAAAGGTGATTTCATTAGTCGCAAGCGCCAGCGCCTCACACAGCGCCATCGAATCTCCGAGACTGGGGCCATAGATACCACTGAACCCGCGCTTTTCAATTTCTTGTGCAAGTTCTATGGTCGCTTTTCTACGTCCTGGTACGGCCGCGAGGCTTATTGCTGGCATCTGAGTCATTACAGTGGTCCTGTTTATTATCCGAGAATGATCATGGTACACAATTGTCCAAAGAGTCACCAAATTGTTAAGCTCTCACTATCCGCATTGACTAATAGAACAAGAGATTGACTACATGGCGAGCAAAAAGAGTAATTTTTTACAGCAGCAGAAAATAGCCATTGGAATCATTGGCGTTATCGCTGTCACGATCGTGATCTATTTCAGCACGATGGTGGTGACCGATGCCCCTAATGGCGAGTTTGCAGAGGGACGGCATTATCAGACATTGGAAGAACCTGGCAAGGTCAGAGGGCGCAAAGAAGAAGTGATGGAGTTCTTTTCCTACGGGTGTGTGCATTGTTTCAATTTTGACCCTGAAATCGAAGGTTGGGTTCAAGCAAACGCGGACACAGTAAAATTTGTACGCACGCCGGTGCTCGGGAGTAATTTGTGGCGATTATACGGCCAGACTTATTTCACAATGCAAGAGTTGGGTATTCTTGGAGAAAACCACGTGAGGTTTTTCACAGACATTCATACCGCGCGACGAAATCTGTCCTCTTTGGATACCGTAGCCGCATGGTTTGAAGGCAAAGGAACAACTGAAGCAGCGTTTCGAACGGCTTTTAATTCCGAGAATGTTAGAAGAAGGCTGGCTAAAGCTGACGCTCTTAGTCGCGCTTACAAAATTGCCAGCGTGCCAAGTGTCGTCGTGAACGCAAAATACCTTATTGGAGTCAACAGCGAAGTGGGCACAAAGCGCTTACTTGAAGTGACCGAGCATCTGCTTAGCAAGCCAGAGCAGACTCAAGAAGAGAAGCCTAGTTAACCTTCGACGAAGGTTTATCTAACTTTAAGGCGATCTGCACTAAAGGATCAGCTCGCAATCATCGTCAATAGCAACAAGAAATCAATAAACACAATGTTTGACGCCAAAATTAGGCGTTTTCGGACAGGGGAATAAACCTAAAAACATCAGCGGTCACATGCCGAGGGGTACGGTAGATACCGCAGAAGCAAAACCGTGATATCTATTTTGCGAATTCCGATCATTTACTCAGTTTTTTATGAAAATGCGGCTTCGAGGAAGGATCATCAGCTTTCATAAATCTTTTTTCGGTACCTGAGCGAGTCACGTTTTCGTACACACCATCATCTCTCTTCACAAGTTTGGTAAAGCCCATCTCTTTCAAACCTGCATTACCCGTTGGCATATTGGCCATGGGAGCCGTCGTGATGATCTTTCGGATGGGTGATTCAAGATCCGTTTTGCCCGGTTCGATATTCGCTGCTTCACACAATTCACCCCAATGCTGCAACCGTGTAGCAATGGGATGAACAACTTCAACAGTTCGGTCATTATCATCACAATAATAGTCATATCGTGGCATTTCAGGTTCCTTCTAAGCCGTCACTTTCGACTTTTCACCTGCCGACGAGACTTCTTGAAATGAGTTCTTTCATGATCTCGGATGTACCGCCGTAGATTCTTTGAATGCGAGCATCTAGATAGGCCCGTGAGATTGGATACTCCCGCATATAGCCATAGCCACCAAAGAGCTGAACACATTGGTCTGCTACCCGCCCCTGCATTTCACTGGCAGCAAGTTTTGACATGGAAGCTTCGACTGGCGTCAAGTCCCCGCCAACATACCTTGCAACATATTTTTCTGCCAATGCTTTGTTAAGCTCGATTTCCGTCTTGATATCAGCCAAAACAAATTTAGTGTTCTGCAGCTTTGCAATCGGTGCGCCAAACGCTTGACGCTCTAGCGTGTATTCAACTGTTATATCAAGCATGCCTTCCGCCGCCGCTACACAACCTACAGCGAGAATGAGCCGCTCTCTTGGTAATTCGTTCATCAAATTCGCAAAGCCGTTACCTTCGCCGCCTAGCACCTCTTTGGATGAAACCCTGACATCTTGGAAAAATATTTCTGAAGTATCGCCGGAGTGAAGCCCCATTTTTTCCAAATTACGCCCCTTTTGATAGCCCTCGAGATGACAATCAACGGTAAACAGCGTGACACCTTTTGCACCCAGCTTGGGATCTGTTTTAGCGGCGAGCACAATGAGGTCAGCATGCTGGCCATTTGTGATGAACGTTTTCTGTCCATTAATCACAAACTCATCGCCATCTTTCTCGGCTGAGGTCTTCATTCCCTGAAGATCGCTCCCGGCCCCGGGTTCTGTCATACCTATCGCGCCAACAATTTCACCGCTTACCATACCAGGCAACCACCGTTGCTTTTGCTCTTCACTACCTAGATGCATAATGTACGGAGCAACGATATCAGAGTGAACAGAAATACCGGAAGCCAGCGCACCGTATCCCGCTCTCGAAACCTCTTCAACGACAACACAGCTCAATTCAAACGAAGCATCAAAACCGCCATAATCCGACGACATATCAACGCAGAGGAAGCCATTTTCACCTAATTTGTTCCACAGTTCCCTGGGCCAGATTTCATTTTTTTCCCAAGCTTCATAGTGGGGCTCAACCTCCGCGTCCAAGAATTTCTTAACACTTTCACGAAACAATGCCTTTTCTGACGCATCGAGCTGTACAGCTTCGTTCATTAAATTACCCCTGATAATTTATGGAAAAATATACCGCCGTCACTTTGCAGCGATACCAAACATGAATTCTAGTCGTTTATTGATTAACTTTCGACACATGCATACGACAGTTGCCGGTGGATACTTACATTCTACTTACATTTAAACCGGGATTATCAGCCTCAAATTGATTCCTTTCTTTTCCCTCTTAAATTCTTTGGTTACACTCTAAGTCTATTATTTTGATATTGATCCCTGTTTATGTCAAAACCTACAGTAATGGCTCCGGCGCAAGGAAGCCGCATCGTTCGCGATGGCACCAGCACAATATTGTTCGGGCAACCCCCTGAGGTACTTAAAGGGTTACTTCGCCATCATGTTGAATCCTTTGACACGCTGGTGCTGACAGACGTCAAGGAAAAAGACGGCTCGGTTCTCAACAATCTTGAATTTCCTTTCTATTTTTTTCTGTTTGTTGCAAACGGTTTGGCTGAGGGCAGGAAACTTTCGTTGGTCGGCAGCGAGAGAGATATTTCTCACGCACTACGACTTCTCAGAATGACGCTCAACGGTCCAAATAGAGCGGAACTCGATAAATGGCAAACAGACAACACATTGAAAGAGGAATGGCTCGCGGTATCAGAAGCGCTAGCTCTAACCGATAAATCTGGCAAGACTATTCCTATCGAAGACTTTTTCAACCTTGTCCCTTTTAAGCATGGCCAAGCACAAACTAATTCCATGGTGATAGCACACACTGGGACTGATGAATATCTGGTTAGAAACAATGAGGGGGACATTTCAGTCGACCTAAACGAGGATCAGATCATTGGGCCTTCCTATCCGGTTCAACCAGATTACGTGCCGGGTGGCCTCGCAAAAATGAGCCTAGAGGTACTTGGCGGCGCTTCCGGCTTTACCATTAACGAAGCATGTACGGGGTTAGCGCTGTGTTTTAATGGCGACTACATCCTGATTGATTCAATTCCGTTTCTTGACCAACACTTGTTTGCCAGAGGCATATCAAAAAATCAGGTTTCTGCTGTTTTTCTTACACACCTGCATGATGATCACTGCACGATGTTCCCGCTCATGATGATGCCGCAGCGAGTTGAGGTCATTACCACCAAAGAAATTTACAACATGGCAATGGACAAGTTGGCCTGCAGTCTCGGTTGGGATATATCTGTTATCCATGAACACTTCACGCTGGTTGAAGTCGTTCCAGGCGAATCGATCAACTACTATGGCCTGAATATCGACCCACACGTCACGGTGCATAGCATCCCAACAATTGGCGCCACCTTTTCGACCATCCATAAAGATTACACGAGACAGATATGTATCGTTGGCGACAATCATTCTATGCATACCATTCAGGAGATGAACGAAGAAGGCAAGGTGAGCGACAAAACTGCACGTAGCCTGGAGAACATTTACTCAAAAAGATTCAATATGCTAGTCGCTGATGGCGGCGCGGGTGCTATTCATGGTGACCCGGGCGATGTATTGAAATCACAATCTGACCGGGTAGTATTTGTGCACGTTGAAGAACTGCCGAATGACTTTAATACAACCTTCTCGCTCGCCAGTTCAGGCAAACGGTATTCAATTATCGATGGCGACCCAAGCATTTACACATCCCAGGTGAATCACTATCTGACTATCTGGCTGGGCAAGCCATTTCCTAATCGCTGGATGCGCAGCCTACTTGCTGATGAGGAAATACGACGTTACAACACCGAAGATGTCATCATCGTACAAGATACCGAAACCCGAGGTTATGTATATTTGATACTGACTGGTTACTGCGATGTTGTTAGTCACGATGGCAAGATATTCTCTAAGGTGGCAAGTCTTCAGGCTGGAGACATCATTGGTGAGATGGCCGTTATTACGGGCACTGCCATGAGAAACGCTTCCGTGGTAGCGACGACGCCGGTTACTGTGTGTGTTTTTGCAGAAGAGACCTTCTCTGCCTTTATTGAAGCTGAGGGCTTTAAGGAAGAGTTGCTTGATCGCTGGATGATACGGCCACTGATTGCTGAACTACCGCAGTTTTCCGGTTTGAGCTCAACGGTGATTGAAAAAGTTGGAAGAATTGGCCAACTACAAAAATTTGACGCAGCCGAGACCTTCAAGCCATGTAGCGACAGTTGGTACATCCTCGTGAATGGCCAGGCAAAACGAGGAGACAGCGTGCTTTCCACTGCCTCCGAATTCGGCTGGCAACCGCATGCAGAGACGAACTGCTCCTCAGTTCACATCGAAGCTGGTGCCACGCTGCTAGAGTTCAACAAGACAGATTTTGAGCAATTAAGACTCAATGCACCACAATTAAACTATCTACTACGAAAATTTCGGATTAATGAGAATGCCAGCAACGCCGATTGGATGCTGGATCTCATTGCTATCAACTAACTCGACTAAAGATAGAAATTTCCGGTGTTTCAGTCACCGGAAACTTAGTTTATTGCGCCGCTTTCAGCGCCTGATCAAGATCAGCAATAATATCGTCTATATGCTCAATGCCGACACACAGTCGAATCATACCGGCCGTCACTCCGGCGCTCGCCTGCTCTTCCGGTGTCATTTGACGATGGGTCGTTGATGACGGGTGACACGCCAGAGATTTTGCGTCACCAATATTTACAAGACGCTTGAATAACCCTAGCTGATCATAAAATTTGACCGCAGCCTCATAACCACCATTAACCTCGAAAGTAAGCAAACTTGCTGGGCTGCCGTTCGTGTATTTCTGTGCGAGATCATAATAGGGGCTATCAGGCAGACCGGCAAAACTGACTGTTGCGACAGCCTCATGTTCGTTCAGATAGTTGGCAACAGCGAGTGCATTGCTGCAATGACGCTCCATACGTAGCGCAAGCGTCTCCAGTCCCTGAAGAATTAAAAACGCATTAAAGGGGGAAATAGTTGAGCCGGTATTTCGAAGTGGTACTGTACGAGCACGTCCGATAAAAGCTGCAGGCCCCATGGCTTCAGTATATACAACGCCATGATAAGAAGCTTCGGGCGTTGTCATCATTGGAAACTTGTCGGCATGATCGGCCCAAGGGAAATTACCAGAATCGACAATGATCCCACCCAGTGATGTTCCGTGACCACCCATATATTTTGTAAGCGAGTGAACAACGATGTCAGCGCCATAGGCTATAGGCTTTATAAGCATCGGAGTGGCGACAGTGTTGTCGACGACAAGCGGTACACCGTGATCATGCGCAACCTTTGCCAACGCTTCAATATCGACAATGTTACCTGCCGGATTACCGATTGTTTCGCTGAACACTGCCCGGGTTTTGTCATCGATGAGCGCGGCAATACTTTCCGGTTTATCATCAGCAGCAAACCGGACTTCAACGCCCTGCTTGGGAAACATATGAGCAAAAAGCGTATATGTACCACCGTATAATTGCGGCGTTGTCACAATATTGGTACCTACTTCCGTAATATTCTGAATGGCATAGGTAATAGCCGCACTGCCTGCGCTTACCGCCAATGCGCCAATACCGCCTTCAAGATCAGCAACGCGTTGCTCAAGTACATCCGTGGTCGGATTCATGATTCGCGTGTAAATATTTCCCGGTACAGCGAGATCAAAAAGGTCAGCACCGTGTTGTGCGTTGTCAAACTCATAAGCAACAGTTTGATAAATTGGCACAGCCACAGAGTGGGTAGTGGGATCAGTGGTATAACCTGAGTGAATTAGTTTCGTCTCGTCTTTCATGGTCGCTTTCCGTTGTGGTATTAAAGTTGGATCGGTTTGTGTTACTTGAGGATGAGGGAAGATACTATGCCTGTGGTATGAATGGAACCGAAGCGGCTTCTCATTCTGTCTTTTGCCGTTGCTCTAGTTCACGCCTTATTTCATCGTGCGCAGTGCGATTCAATGGATACTTTAACATTGACAGAAAAGCCAGAAATAAACCGAAGGCCGTGCCAACACAATAGGTGACCAATAATCCATCCAGAGCCTCACTAGAATTATCTCCTCCGGGAACGAACCCGAACGCAACTTCCAGAATAGCGAAACTGGCACCAACAGCGAATGCGGCACCTAATTTATTGGTTGTTGTCAGCAAGGCAAAAAATAAACCTGGGCGTTTTTGCCCGGAACGCAATTCGTCTTCATCGGTCAAGTCAGCCATCATTGAGCGCAGCAAAGTTGGCGCGGCGCCAAAAGCGACGCCGAACGCAATAGTGAAGCCCCAGAGGACAACCACGCTACCCTCTTGGGCGATCGGTATTAATCCCAGATTAATAACCACTGCATACAACAAAGCTATTTTTAGTGCGACATCTTTGCCGACTTTGTATGCCAATTTTAGCCACATTGGCATTGCAAAAAAACTCGCTAGAAAATAAAACAACAGGGCAATGCTTGCGTGCTCTGGCAACTTAAAATAGGTCGCTGCCACAAAAATGTAAAGCGCACCTGATACGGCGGTACCGAATCCTGAAGCAAGATCTGCCGCTAACAATCTCCACAGAAGGTTATTTGAAGCAAGTACTTTCATCGCCTCAGCCCATGGAACACTTGACTGCGGTTTACTGTGAGTGTCTGGCACCATCGTCAAGGTTGGTACGACGAGCAAGGGAAACAGGATAAGACAAAACCAACCCATACTAGCCACTTTTGCTGACTGGCTACTCATACCCGTCAGCTCAAGTGTTGCTGGAATACCTAAAACCACCGTCATTCCAGCGATGACAAATATCTCACGCCAGCCAAACAAGCGAGAACGATCGTCGTAGGTTAATGCCAGTTCCGCGCCCCAAGACTGGTGCGCAATCGCTAACATTGTGTAGCCGACATATAGCGCGATCAGCCAGAATAGCAAATAGCCCGCTGAGACACTCTCTTGGTTGGGCATAAACACCATCCAGACAGAAAGCACTAATATAGGTATTGAGATCGCAATCCAATGTTTGCGTCTACCCCACCGGGTATCAAACTTGTCGATGACAATGCCCATCACCGGATCTGTGATCACGTCCCAGATTCGCGCGAGCGTAAAAATAGTGCCCACAGTAACTAAGGATAAACCCATGCCCTCAGTGTAAAACCGGGGCAGATACACCGCGACAGGCATGCCCATGGCCGCCATAGGGATCGTCACGCCAGAATATGCTATCAGGGTACGTTTTGTTAAATCCGGATTATTGATGCAGTGCTCCTAAAATTCTGGACATCCTCTAAAGCGCGGAACCTGAAGGGAGCCTGATTGCTCCCTTTTCAAATTATTACTAGCGGCGTATAGCCAACCCAACAGACAGACAGTTATGCCAGCACAATTTCAATCAGTCGAGGCCCATGAGTATTCATCGCCGTGATGTACTGCTCGTTAAACTCATCAATCGTCGTTGCTCTTGTTGCTGGAACGCCCATACCCTCGGAAAGCTTCACAAAATCGATATCCGGATTACTGATGTCCAGCATATCTAATGTTTTTTTGTTCATCGTCTGCGCGCCTACACGAGCAAGCTCAATCTGTAGAATCTGGTATTTGCGATTAGCAAAAATCAACACACAAATGTCCAGATTTTCCCGCGCCATCGTCCAGAGAGATTGGATAGTATACATCGCACCACCATCACCGTGGTTGCAGACAACTTTTCTATCGGGACAGGCGACCGCAGCGCCGATAGCCGTTGGTAACCCAAAGCCAATTGAGCCGCCGGTAAGTGTCAACCAGTCATGTGGTTCTGCATTGGCACTGCAGGGATAACACGCGCCCCCTGCGGTGGCACCCTCATCAACAACAATCGCGTCGACTGGCAAATATTCGGCGAACGTCATACCAATGGTTCCGGGAGAAAGCCCATCTTTGCCTGGTCCGGCTTTCACAAGCTTGGTATATCTGGGCTTTTCTGATTCAGCGCCGATAGCTGTCACTAATCTCGAAAGGGCATCTACAGCGTCCTCATCGACGTTTGCCAGCGTATGCAGTTCACTGCCTGGTGCGTAGAACTCACTCGGCTTTCCGGGATAAGCGAAAAAAGCGACCGGTGCTTTTGTGCCTACCATAATAAGCTGTTCAATATCTTTTATCTGCTCGACACCCATTTCCGCAAAATATTGCAATCGCTCTACCTGGCAGCGACCTTCGCCTCTTGGCATGCGGGTAAAAAATGTGTCAGTGAAAATTCGAGCGCCGCTCGCCTGCCCAATCTTATCAGCCAACGACAAAGCTTCTTCACTCAATCCCATATTACCCAGCAATATCATTGTTGTTTTGCCGTTCTGCAAAAGCTCTGCTGCTTGATCTACTGCGTCAACACCGACCGTTACAGGTGGAACCGCGGGTTTTAGCGGTGCTGGATCAACGGAATCATTCCAAGCGCAATCCGCAGGCACGATTAACGTAGATATTTTTCCAGCCCCTTGGTTTGCAATCGCAACGGCCTCTGCGGCATCTTTTGGAAGGTTTTCGGCCGTATCAGTTGTGTGTACCCAATCGGACACCCCCTGAGCTAACGAAATAATGTCTGATGTCAGTGGCGCATCATATTTCTTATGGTAAACAGCATGATCACCAATCAAATTTAATACCGGCGTGTTCGCCTTCTTTGCATTGTGTAGGTTAGCAGAAGCGTTGGATAAACCAGGACCGAGGTGCAACAAGGTACAGGCAGGTTTTCCCGCCATTCTGCCGTATCCATCAGCGGCGCCGGAGCATACACCCTCAAACAAACTCAGGATTGATCGCATACCCTGAGTTTTACCAATAGCAGCAACCATATGCATTTCTGAGGTTCCTGGATTAGAGAAACACACTTCGACACCATTGTTGATGAGTGTTTCAAGAAGACTTTCTGCTCCGTTCATAAATTTTCTCCGGCAAATTGGGTCGGGAGTATAACCCATTGCGCTCTCGTTGAGGGTCCACGGGAATACGCACTACCTTCACTCGTTGTACCATTGCTTTCGTGACAATTTGGTCAAAATCTTTACTCTGGTTTGGTGAATTTCACCAAATCAAGGTCGATTAATCATACCGACAAACAAAATTTTAAGGCCGGAAGGCAAAAATTTGATAATAATTCAATATAAACAACGTCTTATGAATTATTTAATATCTTGGCACAGTTTGTGTATTACTCTCACTTACAGGCTAAACATCAGATTACATCCTGTAGGACTCACAACCACAGGCACATACAGAAGAGAGAGTAAGAAAAATGACCACAGGAAGAATGAGAAACGCAGGGCGCACAACGAACTGGATCACGGCATCTGTCTTGATGCTCGTCATCGGTAGTTTTGGCCTATTCGCTGACGCAAGAGTGCAGGCAAACGAACTCCAACCGCTCGATATCAATACATCATCAACCTCTACTGCACCAGACATCTGCGTTCTTTGCACTCAGTCATTTAACGTTATCTGTGCAAATGCAACGAAAGAATCACTGATTGAAGCGGCCGGTGAAATTCTCTACAACTAAACCAGACACCCACGGAAATTGGACGATTAAATTAAACGCGCCAATAGTTCAGAAATTCAGGATACAAAACAGTGCTTTGCAGGAGTCAATAACATGAGCATTCTTAACCGATTTTCAGACATCGTAAATTCAAATGTAAATTCCATGCTGGATCAGGCTGAAGACCCGCAGAAAATGGTTAGCTTCATCACGCGTGAAATGGAACAGACACTCATCACAATTCGAACCGAGTCGACCGGATTTTTGGCAGCGCGTAAGCGGCTCGTCCACAAGCATGATCAACTAATGGCGGAATCCGCTCAATGGCAACAACGCGCTGAACTGGCGATCGAAAAAGCACGAGACGATTTGGCCAAAGCAGCCCTAAAAGAAAAGAGTTTTTATCAGGAGGCTATCAACCAGTGCGAGGTCGAGATCAAACATATTGATGGGGTTGTCGCCAAACTTTCCAGCGATGCCAACCAACTCACAGAAAAACTTAAATTCACCAAAGCAAGACAGAAAGTCCTAGTATTAAGAGGTCACAGCGTCAAATCAAGAATGAAGGTCAGGCAGCAGTTGCAGGACACTTCCTGCGACGATGCGCTGAACCGATTCGAAGCATTTGAGCGAAAAATAGACGAACTTGAGGGAGAAGCCGAGTCATGGGAGCTTGGTGCCAGAGTCCATAATGGATCAAGCGACGCAAGCCTTGAGGGACAACTCGAGGCTCTCGCAGCAGATGATAAGCTCGATAGCGAGCTGAAGAAGCTGAAGCAGAGGATTCAGTCCAAGCATTAATTGCAGCGTCTGCAAACCGCAATAAAGCCAGCGCAATCAAGGATATGCTCATGATTCACAAAAGGTACAAAGATTCTCGTTACCGAGAATTCGAGCGGGAGTTTGACGAACAATTCGAATCAGAGACGAACAAAACCAGGATCTATCTGGACAGGAGCAACAGAAAGCTAGGCGGAGTCTGTGCCGGAGTTGCTCGATATTTCAATATCCAACCATTATTTGTTCGCATTGGTGCAGTGGTATTGTTTTTCGTCGCCCTCGAGGCCGTGCTCGTCGCCTACGGTCTCGCGTACCTCATCCTAGATGACTACCGCCCCTAGACCAAAGCCCGAAGAAAATAGTCGATCAGATCCTGACCTCAGGGAAATCAAAGGCCGAAGACGCTTCAATCGCCCGCTTTCCTGGCGTATCCTCAGAGAGAACACGAAATCGGATAGACTATGCACGACCTACTCATCATCGGCGCAGGTAGCAGCGGTTCTGCTATCGCTGCGCGCGCGACGGAAAATCCAAATCTGAGTGTTCTCTTACTAGAAGCCGGACCGGATTATCCAATGCTATCCGAGACGCCGGCAGACATTATCAATAGTCACAATAATTCCTATACTGATCATGACTGGGGACTCAAATATTCCCCGACCCAAGGCCGCAGCGTGCCCTTTCCTAGGGGAAGGGTAACCGGTGGGTCCAGCTCGGTTAATACAACAATTGCACTAAGGGGAATTCCGGAAGATTACAATGGCTGGGCTGATCTCGGCAATAGCGCCTGGCGCTGGGAAAATGTTCTTCCGGCCTTTAACCGACTCGAGCGCGACCTAGATTTCGGCCACCTTTCCTATCACGGCGATGCTGGCCCCATTAGCATAAGACGTTATCCCCGGGAAGAGCGCGTACCCCAGCAAGAGGCTTTCCTCGATGCCGCGGAGCAATTAGGTTATCCGCTGTGTGAGGATCAAAATGACCCTCAAGGCTGGGGCGCGGGTCCGCAGCCAATGAATAAAATCGGTCGGTTACGTATTTCTTCTGCCGGGGCATATCTTGCGCCCATCAGATTAAGACCTAACCTAAAAATTCATAGCCAATCGACCGTGACTAGACTCCTGTTTGAAAAAAAGAAATGTATCGGTGCAGAAGTTATCACCAATACAGGCGAAACAAAGCGTTATGAGGCTCAGACAACCGTACTATGTGCCGGTGCCATTATGTCACCGGCGATTATGTTACGGTCAGGAATTGGCCCGAAAGAAGAGTTAGAAGCGCTCGGCATCACACCGGTCGTCGATGTACCCGGTGTTGGAAAAAACCTCTGTGATCATCCAGCCCTTGCGGTGGTTGCCCATGTAAAAGCCGGCGTTCAGATCAATCGAGACGATCCAATTATCCAGACTATTCTGCGCTATACAGCAGAGGGGTCTGACAAAAGAAATGACCTGCAAATTGAACAGATAAGCTTCGCGGGCACAGAAAAATCTCCCCCGGCATTTTCAATTGCTGCGGTGTTGGAGTACCAGTACGGCAGAGGCGAACTTACCCTGCAATCCGCAGATCCACAGGTACAGCCAAACATCCATAACCGATTTTGTGAAGATGAAAGAGATTGCAGCCGTCTTGTCCAATGTATGAAAGACACACTTCGATTCACCGAGTCCGGGGCAATCGCAGATATGATCGAAACAGTCATCTTCCCTGACCCGGCAAGAGGCGCAGATGATGAAACACTTGCTACACTCTGCAAACGATTTTCAGGCAGTGGTTACCATCCATGCGGTACGCTAAAAATGGGCCCGAACACTGACCCGTTTAGCGTGGTGGACCAACACGGTTGCTGTCATAGTATTGATCAGCTTGTCGTTGCTGACGCATCGATCATGCCTTATGTGCCGAGCGCTAACACCAACCTTAGCTGCATCATGATTGGTGAAATGATCGGTGAATGGATCAGGACCAATCCGGGGCGCTACGGGTTGTAAGGCAACAACGAGGTACACAATACAACCTCTCGTTTTTACGCAAGAAGGAAAATCATATGTCACAGCTGACAATCAGAAATGTCAACATTCTCGATGGCACCGGTACCGAGGCGTTTTATGGTGATGTCACAATTGAAGATGGACGGATAACAGGCGTGGGAGATGCCACTGGGTCTGTCACGAACAACACAACAGAAATTGACGGCAACGGGCTTCACCTTGCACCGGGCTTCATCGATACCCACTCTCACGATGATGGTGCATTTTTTCGCCACCCCGGCATGGAGTTTAAGCTCGCGCAGGGTGTCACAAGCGTTGTCACTGGCAACTGCGGTTTTAGTGCGGTGCCTGCTAGCGCGCACATCGATTCAGCAAAAGCGAGCGGAGGCATCCTCGCTGGCATTCAAGCGGGCTTCACTGACCTTGAGGGTTACTTTAAGGCTGTATTACAGAACATGCCTGCGATCAACAACATGATGTTAACGGGCCATAATACGGTGCGCTCGATCGTTATTGGTCATGAGCAACGCGCTCCTACACGGGAGGAATTGCGAAAGATGCGCGCACTCGTCGAGCAGCAACTTGAACAAGGATCCTGTGGTTTTTCAACAGGACTTATTTACACACCGGGAAAATGGAGCGAAACCGAGGAAATTATCGAACTGGCAAGTGCGGCAAATCAACACAACGCATTGTATACAACGCACATGCGCAATGAGGGAGATCGTTTGCTTGAGGCAGTCGAGGAGACGCTGACAATCGGCCAAGAAAGCGATGTCCACGTTCACATTTCCCACCACAAGTCTGCGGGACAACCTAATTGGGGAAAAGTACGAGCATCACTCGAGCGCGTTGACGAGGCGCTGAAGTTAGGGCAAAGGGTTACCCTTGATGTATACCCCTACACCGCCGGCAGCGGACGCATGATTGAGTATTTTAACCTAGAGAAGATTAATCGAACCTTTGCCGAGGTTATTCAGCTGGCCAGCTGCGCGGCTTTTCGTCACTATGAAGGCAGGATGTTGGTCGACATTGCGAAGGAAGAAGCGATCGACATAACGGACTTGGTGAAGAAAATTCTTACCGCACCGGGGGGTGAAAAAACAATTTGCGTTCACTTCATCATTGACGAAAAGGATATTGAAACCAACCTAGCACATGCGGATATGATGGTCGGCTCCGATGGTATACCAGATCTGCGCGGTCGACCTCACCCAAGACTTTTTGGCACCTTTCCACGAGTGTTAGGTAAATATGTACGAGAGCGCGGCATCCTGTCGCTACCTGAAGCGGTTCGTCGTATGACCTCTCTGTCAGCTGAAACATTTGGTCTGCAAGATCGAGGAAAAATTCAAGCCGGTTACT
Organism: uncultured Gammaproteobacteria bacterium; assembly: GCA_913050215.1. GTDB lineage: Bacteria > Pseudomonadota > Gammaproteobacteria > Pseudomonadales > Azotimanducaceae > UBA4582. The sequence continues at coordinate 13,492 of CAJXBG010000041.1, read as the reverse complement.
GGGCTGATCTCGTTTTATTTGATCCAGCGACAATCATTGATACTGCGACTTATGATAATCCCAAGCAGGAGCCAAAGGGTATTAGCCTGGTTGTCGTCAACGGAAATATTGCGCTACAGAATGGTCAACACAGCGGCGCGGGTGCAGGCAAGATGCTACGTTATAGAAGAGAGGCTTTCGGGTAAGCCTGTAAGCCTCGATAGCGCCAACAGCGACATTAAAACGCTGCCACAACTGCCTGTACCGCACCGCTGTGATATATTTTCTACTTTCAGTAAGCACCGCTCGCCGGTGCTGCAAGCTTAAATATCGATTGAACCTGACGATGGATACTAATGATGGGACAGCCGCGGATAGGCATTGATTTAGGTGGCACAAAAATCGAGGGCGTGATTCTTGACGATCTTGGAAACGTTGTGTTTAGACAAAGAGTTAGGACACCAAAAAACGACTTTTCCGCCACCACGGATGCCATCGCTCATTTGGTGCAGATGCTTGATCGTGAAATTGAAACAAAAGGCTACCTGAAAGGCTCCGGTATTAGAAAAATTCCCATCGGCATCGGCACACCTGGCTCAATATCGCCCGTCACCGGAAAAATGCGCAATAGCAATAGCACAGGTCTTAATGATCAGGCGTTACAAGAACGATTAACAGAGCAACTCGCGCGGCCTGTTCGGCTGGCTAATGACGCTGACTGCTTCGCGCTCTCAGAGGCCACCGATGGCGCAGGTCAGGGAGCCCCACTCGTGTTCGGAGTCATACTCGGCACCGGTACCGGTGGCGGTATCGTTCACGATCAGAAACTTCTTCAGGGCGCTAATGGTATCAGCGGAGAGTGGGGCCATTGCACTCTGCCGATAGATGCATATCAGGCAGACGAGGATGAAGTGCTACCTTTGCCCCAAAGTGGCCAACGCCTTTGCTACTGTGGCAGAACAGACTGCGTGGAAACTTGGGTTTCTGGTACCGGCTTTGAAAACAGTTTTAGGCAAGCGTCTGGGCAGTCGTTGACGGGTGAAGAGATTGCGGACTTGCTCGAAAGCACCGATGCGAACCTTGCCGCGACAGCTCATCAGGTATTACAACAGTATTGTAATTTGCTCGCACTGGCGCTATCGACAGTTATCAACACCCTTGACCCGCATATCATCGTCCTCGGGGGTGGCATGTCAAATATCGAGAAGATTTATCCTGAGGTCACGAAGTACCTGTCGAGATATGTTTTTTCGGACATCGTTAGCACAAAACTGGTCAAAGCAGGCTATGGCGATTCCAGCGGCGTGAGGGGTGCGGCATGGCTCTGGCCAGCGGATACTGTTTAGGTAGCATCTGAGAGCCTCACTGAGCTAACCTAGTATGACTGCGGGCGTGAAAAATTTGTCACAAGCGTCCACTAGTTCGCCAGAAAATTAAGCATCCATCGCCCTATTGTTCGGCTATCGAGCGCCTGCTGTAGGGAATCGATTCCTGCCAAATAAGTCTCTTCACCTAGCATTTGACGGCGAAAATTCATCAGCTTTTCTGAGTAACCCTTGACGAATTCCGGGTGGCCCTGAAATGCGAACATATGAGAGTCGATCACATACATCGACACAGGGCAAAAATCATGACCCGCAAGTAGTTCAGCACCGGAAGGTAGTTTTGACACTTGATCCCGATGACTATAGAGCAAAGAAACCTTATCAAGTGCCGGTGACATAAAGGGCTTTGCCGCTACAACCGTGCTTTCGTGAATGCCGACTTCCCAACCTTGATCTGCAGCGCCGGCGACACCGTCTAAAGCAAGCGCAATCATTTGATGACCAAAGCAGATACCCACGGTTTTTGTTCGCGTTTTATGTAAACGCACGACGAACTTTCGAAGTTGATGAATCCAAGGTTCATCGTCATAAACACTAGACGCGCTGCCTGTAATGACGTAACCATCACAGGCTGTGAGTTCATCCGGATACTCTCCCTGAACGACGTCATAAGTCGTAAAGGTGAGATCCTCTTCCTCATCACGGGAGGCTTCGAGCAGCAATTGAATCATGCCTGGATAATTACCAAATTCCTCACGGAATTCAGGGCGAACCGAGTCGGCCTGTAAAATGCCTATTTTCATATCACCTCAAAATACCGCTTAAGCTGCCAATCAGTCACCGTCTTTTCATACTCCCGAACTTCCCAATCTCGCGATGCTGAAAAGTGATCAACAAAAACATCGCCGAACCAATCTCTCGCCGTTTCACTCTGGGTAAAAAACCTATTAGCATCCCGAAGATTACCTGGTAACTGCCAAGCTTCCGGCTGCTCGTCTTGCACTGCGTAGGCATTTCCTTTTACCGGCTCGCCCAAAGTTAATTTATCTTTAATACCCTGCAGTCCTGCAGCAACAATCGCACTGGCAACGAGGTAAGGATTTGCGTCAGCTGAACCAACCCGAAACTCTACACGCTGAGATTTATCTGATCCGGGTATCACTCGCAAGGCTGCTGTTCTATTTTCGACGCCCCAAGTTGCCGCTGTTGGGGCCCAGGCGCCTTTCACTAGACGAGTATAGCTATTTATTGTGGGAGACGTCATTGCGAGGAAAGACTTCATATATTTCTGCTGACCAGCGACATATTGCTTCTGAACATCGCTCATGTGCCAGCGGTCCGTATCATCGTAGAATGGGTTCGCACCAGAGTTGAGATCAACTAGCGACTGATGACAGTGGCCGCTCTGCCCCGGATAATCCATCGACCATTTCGCCATAAACGTGGCAATAAGATCTCTTTTTTGAAAGAACCCCTTCACAAAGGTTTTGAATAGCGCGGCTTTATCCGCGGCATTCATCGCTGAATCTACAGCTAGCGCACCTTCCCAAACACCAGGACCCGTTTCACAATGCAGCCCTTCAAGTGGAAAGTCATGTGCAATACAGTAATCCATGAGCGCGTGAAACAAATCAGAATGCGTATTAGTTCTTAAAACCGAATAACCAAAGTTCCCGGGACTTAATGGTTTCAGGTTCTGATAGTTTTTCTCCCGTATCGAATGAGGTGTCTCATCAAAGACAAAAAACTCGTATTCAAAAGCCAGATTAACACCGAATCCCATTTTTTCGGCTTCAGCAAGCACGGATTTAAGCCGCGATCGCGGACAGATTGGATGCAGACTATCACCATCTGCGTCGACAAACTCACCAATAAAATAGGGTGTGCCATTCTCATCCTGTAACCTGCGTTCACTACCGAGGTCTATCCGATACAGGACGTCTGGATATGCGGTGTGCCAACCAGTGTATGTCGCATTATCATAGAGTTGGTCATCGACATCCCACCCCAAAACGCAATCACAAAATCCAGAGGTAACATCCGCAATCGCGGCAAATTTTTCTAGGCTAATATATTTTCCTCGTAACACACCATCAATATCTGTCACCCCCAACTTGACTCGTTGGATACCACTTTCGCGGTACTGACTTATTTTTTCTTCTATTGGAATCATCACCTAACCCTCTTCACGCTAATTGAGGTTGGATGCCCTGCCCGGCACCCGAATATTTGCAACCAATTGTTGGATTTCTGCTGGCGGTGGCGGCGTCAACCGCATCACAACGGCAGAAACCGCAAAGTTCATTAGCATACCGAGCGTGCCAATGCCTTCTGGCGAAATACCAAACCACCAGTGCATCGCATTATTGGTCTCTGGGCTCACAAACTTGAAATAGGCGATATAGCAGAACGTAAACGTCAGTCCCGTAATCATCCCCGCGATCGCCGCCTCCTTGTTCATTCGTTTTGAAAATATACCTAACAAGATCACCGGGAAAAAACTGGCGGCGGCGAGCCCAAACGCAAAAGCGACAACCTGAGCAACAAACCCTGGCGGGTAAATACCAAACAGGCCAGCGATGCCAATTGCAACCGCAGCAGCAACTCGTGCATAAAACAATTCTTGCCTTTCCGTAATGTTTGGCCTGAAAGTTTTCTTCATTAAATCGTGGGAGACTGCTGTAGATATAACCAATAAAAGTCCAGCTGCTGTAGATAGCGCCGCGGCTAACCCACCAGCAGCGACAAGCGCTATGACCCAATTAGGAAGCTGGGCAATTTCGGGGTGTGCAAGCACAATGATATCCCTATCAATGTACAACTCATTTTCGTTCTTTGTCGGCATGTTGGAAACAGCCCTTTGCCCGGAACCTCCCTCGCTGTCGATAAAACTCGGCGCTGTAGGCTTCATCGCACTGCCGCCACGATATTGCACGACACCGTCGTCGTTTTTATCAAACCAGGCTATAAGGCCTGAGTCTTCCCACTTGGTAAACCAGTCCGGCGCCTGTGCGTAGTTCATACCATCTATATGATCGATGAGGTTTATACGGGCAAATGCAGCGACAGCAGGTGCGGTTGTGTACAAAAGCGCGATAAATATCAGGGCGTAACCTGCAGAAATTCTCGCATCTTTAACGCTCGGCACTGTGAAAAACCGCACGATCACATGGGGCAGACCCGCTGTTCCTGCCATGAGGGCAGCGGTAATAAAGAACATATCGATGGTTGATTTTGTCCCGGACGTAAATGCCGTCATGCCCAGCTCGGCACTCAGTCCATCCAGCTTCTCCAGCAAATAACCCCCTTCTATCATTTCACTTCCCAGCCCGAACATGGGAAACGGGTTGTTTGTCAGCGCGATGGAGATATAAATCGCTGGGACCATGTAGGCAAATATCAACACACAATATTGTGCAACCTGAGTGTAGGTAATACCTTTCATACCGCCGAGGACCGCATAAAAGAATACGATCGCCATACCTATCACTACACCTGAGTTGATATCCACCTCAAGAAACCGCGAAAACACAACGCCAACGCCACGCATCTGCCCTGCAACATAGGTGAACGAAATGAAGATGACACAAACCACCGCCACCAAACGCGCCGTACTGGAGTAGTAACGGTCACCAACAAAGTCAGGCACCGTGAACTTCGCAAATTTCCTGAGGTAAGGGGCAAGCAGGAGGGCAAGTAACACATAACCACCGGTCCAGCCCATCAGGTACCGAGCACCGTCTGCACCCTCAAATGCGATGATGCCTGCCATCGATAGAAAAGAAGCTGCAGACATCCAGTCAGCAGCCGTCGCCGCACCGTTTGCCACTGGATGCACGTGGCCGCCTGCAACGTAGAATTCCTGAGTCGAAGCTGATCGGCTCCATATGGCAATGCCGATATACAGAGAAAACGAGAGGCCGACAAAAATATACGTAAGAACTTGGGCATCCATCAATCAGGACTCCCCGTCAATTGAATCAGCGGCCCCTGTTTGGGGCGACTCGTTGTCTGATTCTTCAACACCAAAAACTTTGTCCAAATGGTTCATTCGCCAGGTATAAATAAAAATCAGACAGACAAAAACAAAAATCGATCCCTGCTGGGAAAACCAGAAACCCAGCTTGAAGCCAAATAGCTGAAACTGATTTAAGAAGTCGAGGAACAGAATCCCACAGCCGAATGAGACGACGAACCAGACAAACAGCAAAGACAACATAAGGCGAATATTCGCGCGCCAGTAGGCATTTTCTTGATCGGACATAGCGACTTCCTGATCCTCATTATTAGTTTACGTCGGGTATCACGGATACTGACATCAAGGGAAAACCCCGACAGAGCTCTGATCCAATAGGATCACGGAGCCGAGGTCTCGTGTCAATCAATCAACACTATCCCGACACAAATCAGCCGGAACATAGCCCGCATTGAAATAGACCAAAACTATCCACAATATCTGTGGATAACTCTGGGGATAATAAACAGAAATGTTCAGTGTAAAGCCATTTTGCAACAAAACATCAGTGTACGTTTTTTGTACAGTTGTGGTATAGCGTTAATTTTCAATGAGTTACGTCATCATATTAATCAAAAATAGTGGATAACTTACGTAAGTCGCAAAATGCAAAAATGGGTCAGGTTGTGAATAAATCAACATCGGCGGTAAGTGGACGCCAACTGGAGACGCGAGGCCAGACACCACGAGCGTAAATATAAGGCGATCTCAATATGTTCTTGTACTGCTCAAGTATAAAATTTTAACGATCCAAAGAATCAATTATCGGGCGCATCAATCGATGAATCGAGTGCTCGATCAACGACACCCTGCGGCAGCGCTTTGCTTACCTTCGCGCCAAGCGCTTTAACTGCTTCCGCCCTGCCCACCAGGCTACCGCGACCAGAGATAAGCTTGTTATGCGCATTGTCATAACTCTTCTGGAGCGTGCCCAACCGAGCGCCAACATCCTCAAGGTCTCCCACAAAATTCACAAACTTGTCGTATAAAGCGCCCGCCTTGTTTGCGATCTCCTGCGCGTTTTTGTTTTGCTGTTCGTATCGCCAGATATTCTGGATAGTACGTAGCGTTGCAAGTAAGGTCGAAGGAGCAACCATCACGATATTCTTGTCAAAAGCATCGAGGTAGAGATCGTTATCCTGTTGCACACCTAGGGAGAATGCCGCTTCAATAGGCACAAAAAGAAAAACAAAGTCGAGCGTTCTAACGCCATCAAGCTTCTGATAGTCCTTCTCGCTTAACTGTTTAATGTGCTGTCTAAGCGACTGGATATGTAGTTTAAGCGCTTCAGAGCGCTCAGCGACAGCGTCCCCATCTGCAGAGCAGTATCGCTCGTATGCCGTGAGTGAAACCTTCGAATCGATGATGATGTCTTTACCCTCAGGTAAATGAACAATGACATCAGGTTGATAACGCTTACCTTCTTCCGACTTCATGCTGATTTGAACTTCGTATTCCCGGCCTTTTTCCAGACCTGATTTCTCGAGTACTCGCTCAAGAATCACTTCCCCCCACGTTCCTTGAGTTTTACTTTCCCCTTTCAGTGCATTGGTCAGATTAATCGCATCTTGGCTGATCCTTGAGTTAAGTTCCTGGAGATTCTTAACTTCCTTGATTAGCGAAAATCGATCTTTGCTCTCCTGATTATAGCTGTCGGCAACGCGCTTCTCGAAGTCTTTGATCCTTTCACCAAGCGGCTTAAGCACGCTGTCCAACTGCACTTGGCTCTGCTCCTTGAAGCTTTTCTGTTTGGACTCAAAAATTTCGTGAGCAAGGTTCTTGAATTCTGTATTCAACGAGGTTCTCGCTTCATTCAATAACGCCAGCTTTTCTTCATTCTGCTTTTGCTGTTCATTTAAGGTTGTTTGCAGATGAGCGACCTGTTCACGTTGCTCGCCATTGGCGGCTCGCAACTCGCGACATTCTCGCTGCAAACTTTCATGATTTTCCGTCAGCGTCCTTCTTTGATCCTCGAGTTCAGCTACCCGGGTTTGCAAACCGACTTCTGCGAGCCTTGCCTTTTCAAGCGCCACTGTCGTTTCTTCAGCCTCGCCCCGAAATTCTTCGAGCCTTGTCTGCAGAACCTCTACTGCGGCCGACTTAGTGGAAAGATCATGATTCAGTGAGGCTCGAGACAGCGCCATTTCATGCGACTGCGCTTCAATTTTGGCTTTAGCACGGCCCCGTACAATCAAAGATACAACAACACCTGTAATAACTGGCACCACAAGCAATATCGTAATAACCAGATGCAGGATGTAAGGCTGAAGGGAATCAGTGCTCATAGAAATTCTAAACCGAGAGACATCTGCGTAGTCTACATGGACCTTCACATGACATACAGCTATCAACCAGAGACAGATCAAAGCGCTTTGCAAAGAGCTATCGAGTTTTAGCGCGTAAAAAGGTACCCTACGCACTTTTCAAACTCATCCATTTCGTTGCAAGGTAGTCAACATGAACGCGTCACCCAACATCATAGAAGTCTCTGTTCAGAACTTTCAGACTGAAGTCGTCGAAAAGTCGCAACAGATCCCTGTATTTCTTGAATTCTATGCTGATGGCGCAGAGCCCAGCGAGCAACTGGCGCCTATTCTTAACAAACTTGCTACCGAATTTAGCGAAAAAATGATCCTCGCCAGAGTTGATGTGCAACAAAACCAGCAGATTGTCCAGCAGCTTGCCGTTCGAACCCTGCCGACTATTAAAGTGATTTTCCAGGGACAAATGGCACAGGATCTTGAAGGGCCCCAAGAGGAAGCCACCCTGCGTGAGATGATCGAACAGTTGACAATGAGTTCGGTGGAGCGAATCCGAGAGCAGATAAAGGTCTATCTCGCACAGGGTCACCGCACCGAAGCGATCGAACTGCTACAACAGGTAATTTCGGAAGAACCTCATAATCACGCGCTACAAACAGAACTTTCAGACCTGCTGATCATGGAAAATCGTATCGATGAGGCAAAACTGATTCTCGCGAGTCTGCCAACGGATGCCGAAGGCATCAGCAAGCCACAAAACAGAGTCGCCTTTATTGAACTAGCTAATGAACTGCCACCGCTGGCCGAATTACTGACCGCGCGGGAAGCTAATGGAGACGACCTGCAATTGCAGTATGACACTGCGGTTCGATTGATTGCCGATGATCAGATAGAAGCAGCACTCGAGGGACTGCTAATCATGCTTAAAAAAGACAAGTCTTTTGATGATGAGCTGGCACGAAAAACGATGATCAAGGTATTTGAGCTTTTGGGTAAAGGCGACGCTATGGCAACGGCCTATCGAAGGAAGATGTTTACTTTTCTCCACTAAGCTGCTCATTCCACTCGTTAACGCGTCTCACAAGCTCGTCTCAGGCAACCTGACGGCACAATTTGCCTTCTCGCTTCAACACTGAAGCGATAATCTTTGGCGACTCCCAAGGACTCAGGCTACCACGGTAAAGTACTTTATTGCCTTTGCTGAGTAACCAAAGTCCTTCAGAAATGCCATTCGAGGTATCTTTTGATGAATTGCCCCTGATGTGTCTAATTTTCATAGTTTAATCCTCTTGACTGGGAGAGCGCTGTTTAGCAGCCCTCAATAAACTGTACACACATACAGTACTGTATGTTTTAACAGCATTCAAGAGATAAATGAAAATTAAGACCGCACCGGGTTCTTGATTACGAATGACTATGCTTACTTTACTTCAAGCCAGCCAAAACCCTCATCCTGACGAGCAACAACGAGATTGCCATTGAAGGCAACCAGAGGATCCAACGCGCTATTCATGGCCTCCAACGCCAATTCGATTGAATTGTTCTTCTCGCTGATGTGAGAAATGATCAGATGCTGGAGTTTTGAAAGATCGATCTTAAGCAGTAATTGAGCCGCTTGTTCATTATTAAGATGCCCATGCAGTCCACCTACTCGTTTTTTTAACTGCCAAGGGTAAGGACCATTATCCAGCATTTGCATATCATGATTGCACTCTAGCAGCAGCGCATCGCAGCGGTGATATTGTTGTTCTACGAAAGGTGTAATGTGACCAAGGTCGGTTAACACGCCAACCTTAAACCCGTTTGAGGACACAACGTACTGGCAGGGTTCCCTCGCGTCATGGGGAACAGGGACAGGCTCAACACCCAGACTACCGACGCTGAAATTTCGATGGCAGTTAATGTAGTTGAGATCGGGCACCGCACCCATGCGCTCAGGGTTGTGAGTGCCAGGTGTCAGATATACAGGCGTCTTGTACTTGCGACCAAAAACCGAGACACCTTGAATGTGATCTGCATGCTCGTGGGTCACTAGAATCGCATCAATATCTTCGGGTGATTTACCAAGACGCGCCAGGCGTCTTACAGTTTCCTTCAGGGTGAAACCAAGGTCGATGATAATACAGGTTTCGCCGTCATCGATGAGGGTTGCATTGCCCTTACTGCCACTGCCCAGGGAGGCTATTCGCAAAATGGTTGCTCCGGTTTAGATCGAATAACCAACCCGCTAGCTCGAATACTCTTTAATGATCTTAAGTAAACGCTCTGCGATAAATGGATCGGCAAGGGTGTCTGCATCTTTTTTAACGGTGACATACACCTCCCGCTCGTGTTCCTCTAAAAACAACAAATACTTGTTTGCAGGGACCGCAGAGGTTTCATCACCTGAGAATAGCTTGCCGAAAAATCCGGGCTCTCTATCGTCATCATCACTGCCAAACATCCTGCCAAAGAAGCCAGGCTCTTGCTGAATCGTATCGTCATAAAACACGTAGAAAACCGCGGTATCGCGATCTAAATCGTCAACATTAATGCGCGCATTGTCGAGCGCGTCATTCACCGTGGCCCATGCTCTATCGAAACTCAGTTTATATTTGAGCACTGGTTTTTCCTTATCCGGAATAATTTCCGCTCTCTTACCGCGAATGTTCATCGCCTCCCGGGAAACGGCAATAGACCGGTTAATATTTTCTCCCAGATAGTAGGCCATTTCACTTAAGACCTTATTCTCCAGTAGCTCGTCGTCAGAACCACCGTTCCAGTTGGCAGTGTCTTGTCTGACGGGCGCGCCAAGGGGAACCTGCTTATGCTCAATAAAGACCTCACAGCTACCATTTCGAATACCGGGCTCAATCGTCAACCTGAACTTATTTTGTACAGTTGAACCTGGATCAGCCCAAGCAACACCGCTCACCAAACTTGCATATATCGTATCTGCATCTCCCTCTCTGGAGGCTAGCCAGGTTGACTCAATGATGCCTCTCCGCGGATCGGCAGTTTGTACTTCTAGGTTATTCGCCTCCCAAAACTGGCGGATTCTAGGCCAAACTGCAGCCGGCGGTGTATCAATAAAGACCCAGCGATTGTCCCCAATACGTTTAATTACTATTTGTTCTACACCGAAGGCGGTGCTCAATGGCTCTGGCAACCCAAGCTCGAGCTTTTGGCCGCCTATTCCCCGCGCATCGTCAACGGCGGGTATGCTCATCGCATCATCATAAATAGGCTGATCAAGAGTCTCAGGTATCGTTGTTCTTGGCACAGAACCGGCTTTGAGGTAGACGTCATCGTCGACACCAAGCCAACTACAGCCTTGAGTAAATACTGAAGCCAGTACGATGATAGTTAATCCCCTGAAGGGCATCATGATTGATTGACGGAATTGCGTATTCAAACATCTACTCCTGCTTGTTTCATGGCCGACAACACCGGTTCCTGAAACTTTGTGGATAGTCTGGTCATCGGTAACCTGATGCCATCACCTATTTTACCCATTTGCTCCACAGCCCATTTGACAGGGATGGGATTCGACTCTAGAAACAGGTTCTTATGAAGTCCGACCAATTCAGCGTCGAGAGATTTCGCGGCAGAGATCAACTCCTGCGCTTGGCTTTCCTGACCCAGCACCTTCCTGGCCGCAAAAGCAGATCGGCCTAACTCACAGACCTGACTCAACTTTGCGGGTGCCACATTGGCCGTCACGCTGATGGAGCCTTGTGCACCCTTAAGGATGAGATCAAGCGATGTTAAATCATCGCCTGAATAAACGACCATTTTATCACCACAAAGTTCCAATATTTCGGTACAGCGATCTAGGATACCTGTGGCCTCCTTGATACCGATAATCCCGTCAACCTCGGCCAGTCTGGCGACAGTCTCAGGCAGCATGTCACAAGCAGTTCGACCCGGTACGTTATATAGAATTTGTGGAATGCTTAAAGCAGCAGCGATCGTTTTGAAGTGTAAATACAAACCTTCCTGTGTTGGCTTGTTGTAATAGGGCGTTACAAGCAAACAGGCATCCGCTCCCGCATTTTGGGCAGCAAGCGACAACTCAATGGCTTCACTGGTCGCGTTTGCACCTGTTCCCGCAATCACCGGCACTCTCCCGTTGACGGCATTCACAACGCGTTTAACGATCTCGCAGTGCTCCGGAATATCGACGGTAGCTGACTCACCGGTGGTACCAACAGGCACGATCGCCTTTGTGCCGGATTCAATATGCCATTCAACCAACTCATCCATGCGCTCCCAATCAAGCGAGCCATCTTTATGCATGGGCGTTACCAAGGCAACGATACTACCTGTAATCATTTTTATTTCTCTCTTTATACTTTTTCTAATGCCGGGACGGCTGTATTTCCCTGAATCGGATGTCCCGTCTGTGGCCATGCACTCATGATTGCTTTAATCAAGGTCGCTAGAGGGATTGCGAAAAACACCCCCCAAACGCCCCACCATGCCCCAAAAACAAGCACGGCCGTAATGATAGCAATGGGATGAAGGTTGACCGCTTCCGAAAAGAGTAACGGCACAATAAAAAAACCATCAATACCCTGAATAATGCTGTAGCCGATCAAGATCGTTATAAATTCAGACCCCCAGCCAAACTGCAAGTAAGCGATTATCAGCACGGGGAATGTCACAGCGACAAATCCAACGTAGGGCACTATGACTGAAAGGCCGACAAGAAATCCTAGCAGCGCAGCGTATTCAAGCCCCATCAATTGGAAGAAAACAAAGCTCGCACCGCCGACGATAATAATTTCAACCACCTTACCCCGGATGTAGTTCGCCATCTGCTCATCCATCTCCCGACCAATTCTGTCGAGCAATGGTTTTTTGCTTGGGAGATACGAACTACACCACGCGAGAATCTGCTGCTGGTCTTTTAGAATAAAAAACACGAGTAAAGGCACCAACATAATGTAAACCGCAACCGCAGCGAGTAATGGCAACTGAGATAGAGAAAAAGATAACAACCATTGCCCGAGCTCTGCGGACTCGCTGTTGAGCAATTCTATCCAACTTGTGACCTGTTGCTCGCTAACCAGCTCTGGATAGTTAAGAGGTAACTCACCCAGTAAATCCCGGGTTCGTTCAACCATCGAGGGAATATTCTGAAAAAGCGATTGCAACTGACGCCAGACTCGAGGAATGACAAAAAATAGCAGGCTTAAGAAAAACCCCATGAAGATGACAAATGTGATGGAAACAGCGAGCCCTTTCGGCATCTGGAAACGTTCCATGGTTTTAATTGCGCCTTGCATGACATAGGCCAGAACGATGCCAGTCAATAATGGAGCAAGTACGGTACCCATAGTAACGATGATAATGACCGAGACAATCAAAAGAGCAGCTAGCAGCACACCCTCTTCATCCGAGAGAAACCGGTTTACCCAGCCACGCATCACCTCATACATGGATCAAGATTTCCTCAGTAGGTAATGGAAACACGTTTCGGCCTCACTCGTATCGGATTTTAGCAATTCGTGCCCGCTCTGATCGCAAAACACTTTGAAGTCTCGTACAGACCCCGGATCAGTACTGGTGACGGACAGAATCTCGCCAGTATTGAGTTTGTTGAGCGCCTGCTTTGCCTTCAATAAAGGCAAAGGACAGGTTAGACCGCTGGCATCCAGTGTCTGATTAATTTCCAGTTCCATTTTTTGTTTCAAGTCAGATTGAGACTTGCCTCTTGATCGATTTCAGACGCAAACTTTTGAAAATCATCGCGCCACCTGAAAACGAAAGATTATATATGATTGGGCACCCGACCCTGTACCTGATTATCCCAAACTTTGCCCACAACAGCTGCTTATCCGTCGAATTTCTCCAATTTTCTTCGAAATAATCGGGATTGATTCATTTTCCCGGAACCAGTTTATGGTTAGCGAGGTCTATAAGCGTTA
>CAJXBG010000040.1 GCA_913050215.1 uncultured Gammaproteobacteria bacterium | reverse complement strand
ATTGTTTCCATCGTACTCAATCTGCCAACAACGGGACCCTTGTTATTACAGGCCCTACTTAGCCAAGACATGTATCTAGCAGGCAGTTTCATTATGCTTCTCAGTATTCTGACAGTCCTTGGCATGCTGCTTTCGGACATCCTTCTAGCTGTTCTCGATCCGAGGATTCGCTTTGACTAGTCTACGCAATCAAGCAACCATCGATAAAGCGGCGACGGCAGAATTATCTTCGGCACAACTCACCTGGTTACGATTTAAACGCCATAGGCTGGCCGTTGCCTCTGGTATGTTTCTTATCGCCATCTATTTTGTTGCCGCTTTCTGTGAGTTCTTTGCTCCTTACGACCCGAGTTGGCGAAACTCTAAGGCGATATTTGCACCGCCTCAGGAAATTCACTTTGTCGATGAAAAAGGAGACTTTCATCTTCGTCCGTTTGTTTATGGCTATCATTTACACATCAATCCAGACACCTGGGTGAGAGAATACGAGGAAGACAAATCACAGCGTTATCCGTTGCGGTTTTTCGCTGGTGGAATTGAATACGAGTTCTGGAATTTATTTCGCGCCAATCGTCATTTCGTGACCGTCGAAGCAAATCACTACCTACACTTTTTCGGCACAGATAAACTAGGGCGAGATATTTTTAGCCGCGTCATTTATGGTGCTCGTATATCCCTCAGCCTCGGATTAATTGGCGTCGCTTTAACGATTGTACTCGGCGTTCTTATTGGTGGGCTCGCAGGGTATCTCGGCGGCCGTGTTGATAATTTGATTCAACGATCAATCGAAGTGCTTCAAAGCATTCCTACGCTACCTTTATGGATGGCTCTTTCTGCCGCCCTCCCCGTACATTGGTCACCCCTTACCGTGTATTTTGGCATTATCGTCATCCTCTCACTTATTCAATGGACAGGACTCGCTCGTGTCGTTAGGGGACGGTTTTTGGCATTACGCGAAGAAGACTTTGTCGTTGCCGCAAGACTGATGGGTGCTAGTCAGTTCAGAATCATCACTCGACACCTGCTGCCCTCGTTTATGAGTCACATTATCACCACGGCAACGCTCGCTATACCGGGCATGATCCTAGCGGAAACTGCTTTGTCATTTTTAGGTGTTGGATTACGCTCTCCTGTTGTCAGTTGGGGCGTACTGCTACAGCAGGCGCAAAACTATCAGGTCATTGTATTGACCCCCTGGTTACTTATTCCTGGCGTATTTGTGATTCTTGTGGTGATCGCTTTCAATTTATTAGGCGATGGCATGCGCGACGCGGCTGATCCCTATGGGGGGAACGCAGGATGACAAACCGTAATCTCGTCTCCATTCATGATTTGCACGTAGCATTTGATAGCGAGCTCGGCACCACCGAAGCACTCAAGGGCATTGATCTTGACATCAAACATGGCCGAACGACCGCGATTGTTGGCGAGTCTGGGTCGGGAAAATCTATTACAGCGTTAGCGATGATGAGACTCATCCAGCGGCCAGGTCGAGTCACAAGCGGCCAAATACTATTCACACCTGCCGGCAAAGAGACGATCGACGTCTTGCAGATTCCCGATAACAGTGACGAGCTTTTCGATTTACGTGGTGGGAAAATGGCCATGATATTTCAGGAACCGATGACAGCACTATCTCCGGTGCATACTATAGGCGATCAAGTCACGGAGGCGATCTTGACCCACCGCCAGGTTACAAAAGCAGAAGCTTTTGCTCGTGCCTGTGAGATGTTAAAGCGGGTAGGCATAAATGATGCTGAACAGCGGATGAACCAATACCCGTTTGAGTTCTCGGGTGGTATGCGTCAACGGGTGGTCATCGCCATGGCACTGGTCTGTGATCCCGAATTGCTGATCTGCGACGAACCTACAACTGCGCTTGACGTCACTATCCAAGCGGAGATTCTTGCGCTCATTCGAGAATTGAAGTCAGCGCTTGATACTAGCGTACTGTTTATCACCCACGATTTAGCGGTCGTCGCGCAACTCGCAGACGACGTGGTGGTTATGCACAGGGGGCGGGTACTCGAAGTGGGTACGGTACGTCAGATTCTGAAGCGCCCAGTTCACCCTTACACCCAAGCACTATTGGCAGCGATCCCAACGCCCGCGACAACGGGTCGGCTGGACACAGTCGCCGAGCTACTGACCGAGGAAAATTTATTGCCCTATCCGCTCGTCACTATCAAGGATGACCAAAAGGTCGCCTTGCCGATTGACCAGATACCCGAGGCGCTGCGGTGATGACGGCCTTACTCGACGTCTCTAACCTTAGCGTGCGCTTTCCTGTCATGGAACAAGGCATTTTTCGTCGTCAGGTGTCAGAAATGACCGCCGTCAACAAAGTCTCCTTCTCACTGCCGCAAGGTGGCAACCTAGGGATTGTCGGAGAATCCGGATCAGGTAAAACAACCCTGGTGCGCGCCATACTTCGCGCGCTAGATCCGAGTGAGGGTGCTGCCATTTTTCAGAGTCAACATGGCGCGGTCGATCTCTGCCAGCTGAATCAGGATCAACTGAAGCCACTCCGCAAAGAAATGCAAATGATCTTTCAGGACCCCTTCGCATCGCTAAACCCCAGAATGAAGGTGGGTGAGATTGTCGCGGAACCGTTGGTGATTCATGAACCAGAATCTGCGGAAAGTCACAGAGAGCGGGTGATTGATATGCTTGAACGCGTCGGCTTAGATCGTGACGCCGTCAGCCGGTTTCCCCACGCGTTCTCCGGCGGACAACGCCAACGGATTGGTATCGCTCGCGCGCTGATTCTGAACCCTGCGTTGGTGGTCTGTGACGAGGCAGTTTCTGCTTTGGATGTTTCTGTGCAAGCGCAGGTACTGAATTTACTCAAAGACCTACAACAAGACATGAACCTAACCTATCTGTTTGTCGCGCATGATCTGAATGTGGTGCGTTATTTCTGTGATGAAACGCTGGTAATGTACCAGGGCAGCATTGTTGAATCTGGGCCGGTCGACAAGCTATTTGAACACCCGGTTCACGATTATACAAAGCTACTGCTTTCCGCTATTCCTTCCATTGACCCTGATCAGACACTGACCCCGCTTGATCGCTCAACACTTGGGCTAGACTAAACTAAACCTGCGACGGTCGTCGCCAGACAGGCAATACAAAACGACTTGCACATACCCTGTGCAAGTCGTTCAGTTAGCGGCGCTTTGTTCAGCTTACTGTTTGCGGAAAACCTGAACAGGCAGATGCGTGTAACCATTTACAAATGAAGAAAGCGTTCGTTTAGGTTCAGCCTGCACAACAATGTTGTCGAATCGAGCAAGAATCTCTTCCCAAAGGATCTTTAACTGTAGCTCTGCAAGACGATTACCCATGCAACGGTGAATGCCGAAACCAAATGAAAGATGCTGGCGTGAATTCGGTCGCTCTATGTCAATGTCGTTCGCATTATCGAATACCGCGTCATCGCGGTTGCCGGATGCATACCACATGAGAATTTGGTCATCTTTCTTAATTTGCTTACCACCGATTTCACAATCGTTGTTTGCGGTTCTGCGCATGTAAGCGAGCGGCGTTTGCCAACGAATCAACTCTGCAACCATCTTTGGTATCAAACTAGGATTAGCTTTTAGCTTCTGGTACTGATCAGGAAATTTATTCATGCCGTAGACGCTGCCGGACATACTGTTGCGGGTTGTGTCATTACCGCCCACGATCAGCAGCAGCAAATTACCCAAATAATGCATGGGTTGCATATTTTTTGTGTCTTCGCCATGAGCTAACATCGACACAAGGTCACTACCCGGATTTTTCAACCGCTCTTGCCACAGGCCAGAAAAATATTCCAGACACTCTAGCAATCCGTCTCGCCTCTCTTCTTCAGATTCAATGATACCGCCGGGTTGAGGGATAGCGAACACGATGTCTGACCAAAAAGTCAGTTTACGACGATCTTCCAATGGAAAATCAAAGAGGCTCGCCAGCATTAACGTCGTGAGTTCAATTGATACCTTGTCTACCCAGTCGAAGGTCTCACCCTCAGGCAGCGATTCGAGTACGTCGATGGTACGTTGACGAATCAATGATTCCATCGTGGCAAGGTTGCTTGGCGCGACAACTCCGGTGACTGTTTTGCGCTGCACATCATGCTCAGGTGGGTCTTGCGCGATAAAAGTTGTCGTCTTTAGGGCACCCTCAGGTAGCTCAGTTCCCACCGGAAAGCCCAATGTGATGCCATGCGCAGAACTAAAGTTATGATGATCTGCATCAACCTTTTTTATGTCTTCATATCGGGTTAGCGACCAGTAACGACCCGCAATTTCAGTTTCATTAAAGTGAACAGGGTCCTCTGCGCGTAACCGCTCAAAACACTCTTGCCATTGGTGCTCACTCCATAAACGAGGATTGATGGGATTCAATTTCTCTAGTGGCAGGTCATAAGCTGACTTATGCTCTAAGCCGTCATCAAAAAAACCGGCACCCGGTCTTGGCGGGAGTGCCTCTGCATTTTTGGCCGTTTTTTGTACTTCGCTCATCAGAATTTTCTCAAAATATTATTTGACGCGATAGGATAAGTGGATGTTGTCGATTTGTCGACAATATCGGTTCCGATAACCTGACGAAATCAAACTGACAGCGCTGTGGTTTGTCTATCTGCGTCGTGCCACCCATTGTGCTGATCGTCTGCAGAAAACAACCTGAGCCCGTGAATGCAGTCTAGAGAGGTATCACCCGCTTGCCGTCTCGCTAAAACTCACTCACTAGGGTGTCCCTCGCGAATTCTGATTGACGATATTGATACCGTCCCTGCTTATCCGGCACGACCAGAAGAGGGTGCTCGGCTTTTTAACATAAACGCGAGAATACAAGGCTAAGCACTAATTGCAGAGCGCGATAAAATCGGTTCCAATGAACTTTGGCATCGCTCGCTCAGGAGGAATACTCATGTCTTATCAAACGATTGAGGTACGCCCACTCACCCCTACACTGGGCGCCGAGGTCAGTGGCGTGGACTTGTCAGCACCATTGAGCGATCAACAATTTCAGGAAATCCATGACGGCTTGATGGCCCATCAAGTCATCTTTTTCCGGGATCAGGACATTACGCTGGAACAGCACAAAGATTTCGGTCGACGCTTTGGTCCGCTACATATCCATCCGTCTGCACCTGGGCCTGCGGGTCACCCAGAGATATTGCGCATTCACGCTGACGAAAACTCGAAGCAAGTTGCTGGCCACCGGTGGCATTCAGATGTCAGTTGCGATCCAGAACCTCCCATGGGATCTATTCTTCACATACATACTGTTCCATCGATAGGTGGCGACACGCTTTTTGCCAGTTCCAATGCAGCTTATGAAGCCCTTAGCGCACCGATGAAAAAATTTCTTGGTGATTTGAGCGCCCGCCACGATGGCGGCCCAAACTACAACCGCCGTGCTCAAATCAACGGCAAGCCCGGCGACAAACAATATCCTTACGCCGATCATCCCGTCATTCGCACTCATCCGGTAACGGGTAAAAAAGGTATCTATGTCAGTCCGGTCTTTACGCAGTATATCTGCGACTTACCGGAAGACGAGAGTCGATCAATCCTCGACTTTCTCTACGCCCACAACCGAAAGGAGCAATTCGTTTGTCGCTTTACGTGGAAAAAAGATTCTATTGCATTCTGGGACAACCGAGCCGTGCAGCATCTGGCCATGTGGGACTACTTTCCTAGGGTGCGTAGCGGGTATCGCGTAACCGTTGCGGGCGATAAGCCGTTTTGATGCGCTGTACCCATTATTTTTCATTTGGCCAACAGGGGCTCATGCTGATTCAATGGCAAAGGCTCGAGTTTAGCTAAATCTGACTTCCACCATAACAGCGCCAAAACTAACCAGATACCTAACACTGCGACGCACAACGTCATCAATCCACCAATGCTTGCCGCACAGTACCCCATCAACAAAGCCCCCATAGGCATGCCTCCAACACTACCCAGCGAGAAAACAGACATGACCCGTGCGCGATATTCCGGCGGCGCAGATTCCTGCATAAGCGTCCTGCCCATGCTCATAGCAACGCCTCCACACATTCCCCAGAAAAACAGTGTGGCCAGGTAACCATAAAAAGGTAGGCCGGTCGCTGCGATCAGCAAAAAAATGCCACCGATAAAAATCGCCAACATTAATGCTCTGCCCTGCTTCTTCACGCCGCCGAGACTCACCAACAAAATCGTTATGAAGACGGTGCCTATCATGAAGGCAGCAAACGACATTGAAATATCACTTGCACTGCCATGGTAAACGTCTCTGACGATGATTGGGTTGAGCACGACAAAACTGCCCCCATAAAACGTGCTCATGGCCATCATCATGACAAGCGCAGGACCCATTCTTGGCGATCGAATAACCACTTTTAGGCCGCTTTTAATTTGATTTAATCGGGAGCCCGCGTTTACATCTTGGGGTTGAGGCGGCGCTGGCTTCAACTTAAGAGAGATCAACGCACCTGAAAAGACAATCAGAGAGTGCAGCATTAATAATGGGATTGCACCGATAGAATCGGCAAAACTTGCAGCAGCAAAGCCGAATATTTGCGCACCAAAGGTCAGCCCCATGGTAACGGTCACTGTCCGTTGCAATTGATCTCCAGCAACTCGGTTCAACATCCCATCTCGAGCGGGTTGGATGAAAGCACCTACCGTTCCCATCATCAACGCGTAGCCGATAAGCACCCAGTAACTGAGCAAATCCAGATACATCAGAAGTGCTAGTCCAGCGGCGGGTATTGCTGCGATGACATGAAAGCCAATAAGTATCTTGCGTTGATCAAACCGATCGGCAAGTAACCCTCCAAACAAGATTAGAAATAACCCGGGTAGCTGCGTACTCATCTGCGCGATACCTAACCTATCGGCGCTTTCCTGCAGTTGCACCGCAACTAGCCAAGGAAATAATATCGTCTGAATTCCCATCGGGATTACAAAGCTAGTGACACCGGCCATGTACCAGAAAAACTGTTTTTTCAACGCGGACATCAGAACGATGCTACGGACTCGGTCCGCAAAGCGCAATTCACGAAAATAATCGCGATCAGAGACAATCGGGCTTTCGCCTCATTTGCGATAGTGGTTACCCGGGATGGCTGACCGAAGACTATCAAACCCGGATAACTCGCCCTGGCCTTGCACCTGTATCTTCATCATTTTCCCGGGTCTTAACACCCGCTACGAATGTATTCAGGTAGCCGCTCGCAGATTGCAGGATTCGACTGCCGCCTGCAGGTAGATCGTGATGCACCTGCAGAGGACCCAGCGCAAGTCGGTCTAGATTGAAAAGATTAAGGTCGGCGCGTTTGCCAACTTCAATACTGCCCCGATCGTGCATACCAAAGAGAGATGCATTAGATAGCGTCTGCTTGTGCACCATCAACTCAATGGGCATGCGTTTTCCTTGCACACGATCGCGTACCCAGTGCGTGAGTTGGTAGGTTGGGCCGACGGCATCGAAAATCAGATTAACGTGTGCGCCCGCATCGGATAAACCTATGATGGTCTCAGGATGTTCAATCATCTCTTCCATCACACTAAAAGTGCCATCAACGAAGTTCGCGCCTAACAAAATGGCAAAGTTATTACCGTCGCCTTCGATAAGGTAATCATACATATACTCAGGGACATCCAAGCCAGCCTTCGCGGCAAGTGCGCCGATGTTAGTGCCTGGCTCGGGCTCATAATTGATGGGTAGCGTGATCGGGAACATGCCCGGCGCGGCAGCAGCTAAAAGACCATAGACATTCGCCATCACACCCGGTTGATCTGGCGAGATATCGTTGTCACTTAAAATTTTTGCCTTCACTTCAGGCTTGCGCATCTCCGCTAATTTTTGTTCAAAGGGCAGGTCAGCTAGTTTCAAAAATGTCTCCCTGCGCTGAAACATATGATAAGCCTTCAGGCTCGTCACAAACCCAATCGGGCGCGTCGCGATTTGCGGACGAATATTGAGCCCGTCCTGGTTGGCTTGCGCCACGATAGACAGGCAGTTTCTCCACTGATCAGGCCGATTACCGTTCTGCACGAGGGTGAAGGTGCAGCTACGACCGCTCTCCTTTGCTATCTCAGCAAACAGCTCCACTTCCTGCTCGGTGGTCCATCTCTCCGGGCCGGCGATATCTCCCACCACACCAGCAGGCACAGCTTGAAAGACACCTTTGCCGGCTGCTTTCATTGCACGCCCGATAGCCATCAGTTCTGCTTTCTCTGCAAAGGTGCCGGGAATGGGTTCGCCGAGCACCGAGCGATGACCAATGGTGCGCGAGGTTGAAAAGCCAACAGCGCCTGCCGTCAGGCCTTCTTCTACTATCTTACACATGGCTGCGAGATCGTCTGCTGTTGCATCTTCGTGGTGCAGCGCTCGCTCTCCCATCACATAATTTCTAACGGCACTGTGGGGAATCTGCGTGCCAATATCGAGTGCATACTCACGGCTGCCAATGTAATCGATGTACTCCGGAAACGTCTCCCAACGACCCCACTCAATACCTTCGTAAAGTGCGGTACCGGGAATATCCTCAACCCCTTCCATCAGCTCTATCATGCGTTTTTCGCCGCCCGGTGGGCAGGGCGCAAAACCAACACCGCAATTTCCCATGACAACGCTGGTGACACCGTGACTGAACGAGGGATCAATTTTGTCGTCCCAGCTCACCTGACCGTCGTAATGCGTATGCACATCGACCCACCCTGGCGTCACATAGGCACCTTCAGCGTTGATGGTCTCCCGCGCCTGGCCGTCGACATTGCCCGCGCCGACAATAAGACCATCTTTAATCGCCACATTTCCGTTATAACTTAACCCGCCTGTGCCATCGACAATACAGGCGTCCTTGATGAGATAGTCGTACATAATTGCCCCTACAAAATACTGGTTTAAAACTTAAATTGATCACCTAAATAGGCGGGGAATTTACCGCCCATTCCTTCTCTCTATCCTTAACTTTATGCCTATGCTTTTCAATATGTCGCCGGCACCTGCTGTGACAACAATTTGCCGAGTGCTCGACTACACAACAACAACCGTCGATATTCGGTGATCTCTGCTTGAGTTTCCTACAATGATTTCGTATCTACCTTTTGCTGATTGCCATGCTGCTGCATCAATGTCCCAATGAGAGAACGCTTCAGAATCTAGATCGATACTCAATGTCTTGCTGGCACCGGGTTTGAGATTTACCTTGGCAAAACCCTTAAGTTCTTTTTCTGGCCTTGCGACAGATTTATCAATAGGGCGCACATAAACTTGTACAGTTTCTTGCCCAGCTTTCTCCCCGGTATTGGTCACTGTGCACCTCACCGTAAAAATCTCATCGGCATCATCTGTCGCAAGATCACTGATATCAAATGTGGTGTAAGACAGCCCAAAGCCAAATGGTAATAAGGGTTCGATGTCACGCGTATCGTACCAGCGATAGCCTACAAACACGCCTTCGCCATAGTGCACTTTACCGAACTCACCCGGATAGCTTGTATAAGCAGGTGTATCTTCCAATCGATGCGGGAACGTCAGCGGCAACTTGCCGGATGGGTTCGCTTTACCTGTGATTAGGTCCATCAAAGCGTTACCGAACTCTTGCCCGGCAAACCAGGTTTGAATCATTGCAGGCACACGCTTAAGCCAAGGCATCGCAACCGGTGATCCCGAGTTGTTAACGACAACCGTGTTGGGGTTGGTCGCCACAACGGCTTCTATCAACGCATTTTGTTCACCTGGAAGCGTTAGCGCCTCACGGTCATTTCCTTCAGTTTCCCAATCATCGTTAGTGCCAACGACTAAAATCACCGCATCAGCTTCGGAAGCTAAATTTAATGCACGGGTCATTCCATCTTCAACGTCGGGGCCTAAAATGCCATAGCGCATCGCCTTCAGGGTCGCCTCAGTGTTGGACTCGAATTCAATCTTGACGGAATAGTTTTCACCGGCTTGCATCTCAACTTCACCGCGCGCCTCTGTTGAGGCCATACCAAAGATTGCTTCTCCGGCAACAGGGTTAGTCCAGTTGTCAGCCACCAACTTATCGTCGACATAGATTCGAGACTTACCTGTGGCGAGAATGCCAAAGGTGTGCGTGCCACTTTCGTCAGCCTTGAAATAACCCTGCGCCCGCAAGGCATCCTGAGGCGAAGCCGCCATGGCAGCCAACATCACCATGCCACGCGGAATCACCCGTTCATTTAATTTTTCGCCATCAATACCGCCCGAGAAGAATTCGTATCGCAATCCTTTTTCGTTCGCGCCTGCCTCTGGACGCAGCAAATGGCGCTCTGCTTCGGGAATATACTTATGGGTAAAGCAGCCACGGGCAGTTTCAACTTTCACGTCCGGATATTGGCTAGCAATAGAATCGAGCGGCGTTGCGACGTAATGCGGGCGCAGCGTCGAGGAGCCACCGCCCATAATTCTAAAATCTTTAACGTTTGGTCCGATGACCGCTATCTTTTTGTGCTTCGCCAGATCCAGCGGCAGCAAGCCATCGTTCTTGCACAACACCATACCTTCAACCGCTGCTTGATAGGCTATGGCCTGATGATCTGGTTTATCCAAGGCCAGCTCTTGCGTCACACTGACGTCATCCATTAACCCCGTGCGATCCATACATAACAGCAAACGAGCAATTTTGTCATCCAATACTGCTTCAGGGACTTCCCCTGAATCTACCGCCGTTTGTAAGTGTTGACCCCAGGCAATCGCAGGACCCGGCATCTCCAGATCAAGGCCACCAAGCGCGTTGGGTACGGTTTCCTTTGCCGCATACCAATCTGAAATAACGAGTCCATCATAAGCCCACTCGCCTTTTAACACCTTATTTAACAAACGATCATGAGAGCAAACATAGACGCCATCAACACGATTGTAAGATGCCATAATCGTCCAGGGGTTACTGCGTTTTATGGCTATTTCAAAGGGCCGCAAATAAATTTCCCGAAGTGTGCGCTCGTCAAGCTCAACCGAGATGGTTTGCCGCTCAAATTCTGAATCATTGCATACAAAGTGCTTGACGCACGCACCTATGCCCGCTGCTTGAACACCATCGGTAAAAGCGCTCGCAAGCATGCCAGACAGATACGGGTCTTCGGAGTAACACTCAAAGTTTCGACCGCCAATGGGGGTTCTCTGAATGTTAATGGTTGGGCCGAGCACAACTTGAACACCTTTGCTTTTTGCTTCTTCCGCGATGGCATCGGCTAATCGGTCAATCAGATCGAGATTCCAAGTAGAAGCCATACAAACACCCACAGGGAATGAGGCAGCCGAAACACCGCCATCCCCGCGCACACCATTTGGCCCATCCGAGACTTTCATCTCGGGTATGCCCGCGCCGGGAATCGCCAGCGTACGCCAAGTGCTGGCACCGGAGACGAGTTTCACTTTCTCTTCGACGCTCAGCTTGTCGATAATATCCTGATAACCACTGTCCAAAAGACTCAAAACTCACTCCCTGAATAATTATGCAGCTAGAACTATGCGCGATTGTTGCGCGCGAAACCAGACCGGTGCCGGGATTCTTTGAGCGTGATTTTTTACCTTTGAAGAGTTCTAAGCCGTTACAGTTCAGCACTCAGTGCTTCTCCTGCCTTGCCTTGGTAACCGGGTGCAGCAGCGCACCTAGCGAACGCTGCCAATCACAAGGAAAAATCAGTTTGCGACGAACGCAGGGCATCTCGAAATGGATTTATAAGACTTTTGTTTAGGCAACATGTCAACCCGTTCAGGCACGGTTCAAGTCAGTGGCTTGCCACAAAATTTAACCCCTAGCTACTTCCTCGCCTTTATTCCGAACTCAGCCAAAATCTCCTCGCCGTGCTCACCATGTTTTGGTGGCCTTTGATAGAGGTCAGTGTCGCCGCTCATAAACTTAATGGGACTACCCGTTGAAAGACCTTTATGTTGGCCTCCCGGGAAGTCGAATTCCTGAATCATGCCGCGCGCCTGAGTATGCGGGTCGGCTAGCACCTCAGGTATTGTGTTGGAAGGGCCGCAAGGCACGTTACCTCCAATCGCACTGACCACTTCCTGTTTCGTTTTTGTTTGAGTCCAGGCCGCGATGACGGCCTCAGTAAACTCCACATTTTTTGCACGCCTAGGATTAGATCGCGTGCGATCGTCGCTGATCAGCTCTGGTCGACCCATCGCTTGGCATAAAAAAGCCCAGTGCCGCTCGACTGGCGCCGCAATCGCAATACGTCCATCACTGGTTGGAAACAAACCGAAAGGCACAAGACCTTTTCTTCCGGGTTTAGCCTGTTTACCCGTCACACCATAGGAAGCTATATTGGACTTAATGAGGGCCTGCACAGCGTCGTACATGGCAACATCAAAAAACTCCCCTTTGCCGGTTCGACGGGATTGCATCACTGCCGCTAGCAAACCGGTTGCCATCAAGGTGCCCGGAAATATGTCCGCAATTGCCAGGCCAAACAAATCACCGGTTGCTTCAACAAGCCCGCCCACCGATTGGCCTACAACATCCAAGCACGGCCAATCTGCATAGGGGCTTTCACCCGTTCTTGGGTCACCGTAACCGCGCACTGTGCCATATACAATTTTAGGATTACGCGCTGATATGACTTCATAACCTACGCCCAGCTCGTCCATTACGCCTGCCCGCATATTCTCAACAATCGCATCTGCTTTTTCGCACAACTGCAGCAAAATTTCACGGTCGTTCGGATCTTTCAAGTCCAGCGAGATACTTCGCTTATTTCGATTCACGCTGGCAAATGCGGCGCCGTAGTCTGCACCGGGCGTCTCAACCCCTACGCGATCGGCATCTTCCGGAAACGGCGCCAGCTGCCTGAAGTTATCACCCGCAGGTGGTTCTACCTTGATCACATTGGCGCCCATGTCAGCTAACAACGCTGTTCCATAGGGCCCGGCATATGCCATTGTGCAATCAACGATGGTCAAATCTTCCAGTGGCCCGGTGCGGGTATTCGTAGACATTTTCTTCTCCTGAAAGTTGAGTCGAACATTTTTGTTGCGATCAGTCAGTCACTCAATTCTGGCGCCAGCGCTTCGTATATTTTCGCCAATTGCTCAAGCAACGCATCCGAAGAGCGAAAGCCCAACTGAAACAAGGGAACACAATCAATCGACGTATCGGAGAAACCCAGGTCCCTGAGCTCGCAAGCTCGCGCTACCAGCAAATCCATATCATTGTAGAAACGTTTGCGCTTGTCCTTGTCGATCGCGCCTGGCGATAATGACATTTGCATTGGGTAGGTAGCCGGGTCTTTGCCATTTTCTTCGAGGAGATCTTTAAAGCGTGGCAACACTTCTTGTATTGGCGGATCACCGGGTGCCGTCATTGCCATCCAGCCGTCCGCGATACGTGCAATGCGTTTCAATGCCCGCTCCTTGGTTCCGCCAATCCAAATAGGAATAGCGCCTCGCTGCGGCGGCTTGGGTTCCATCGCAATTTCCTCGACCTGATAGTACTGACCGGAGAAATTGACATGTTCGTCTTCCCAATACTGCCGCAACAAGGCGACACCCTCCTCCAGTCGTCGACCGCGGGTACGGAAGTTTTCATTCAGCGCTTCATATTCTGAACGCTGCCAACCAATACCAACGCCAAGCCGAATTCTGCCATTCGATAGCGTATCTAGGGAGCTCACCTGCTTTGCTACTAGCGCAATCTGTCGTTGAGGCAATACCATCACACCAGTGCCCAACTTAATGTGTTCCGTGACGGCCGCCGCAAAAGACAACATGGTGACGGCTTCCATGATAGGCATCTTCGGGTCATAAACGGGTGCTCGACGATGTTTAGTTGGAAACCCCATCACTACGTGGTCGAACACGTCCAGTTCGTCATAGCCAATCTCTTCGATGCCCGACATGAGCTTCTTAACGCCCACCCGCCCCTCACGGTACATCACGCTGGGAAACACAACTGATAGTTTCATGATTCATCAATCCCGATTAATGGTCGCATGACATCTATAACCTTTATTGTTCCTGTCCTTTTCTACCAACTCTACACCATCAGATCGATGATTGGAGCGCACTATTGGTGGCGCCATTAACAAGCAAGAGACGAGCGACAACTTGCGGGGAAACCCAGCCCACCGAAGGCGCGACGAGTTTGCGCGCTTCCATAAGGCTAATACAGGGCGATCTGATTCGGCAAGCAAGTTCGTTATTTCGTTCGGGGGTGCTCGTTTACTCAGCAGGAATCAAATCTTGCATCCCGAGACAGCCGGATTTAAAGTTTTGCTCCACTAATCTCGCTCACAAGGAGAAAGGTTGTTCCACCGCCAATGACGGTTGACGATCACTATCTCTTTAAAATAGCCGCAGATCTAAAGGGCAAAATCATGAAAATCTTACGCACACCCGATGAACGTTTTGAAAATTTAGTGGACTACCCTTTCTTGCCTAATTACACCGTGATTCAAACAGCGGATGGCAGCGATCTTCGCATTCACCACTTGGACGAGGGTCCAAAAGACGGACCTTTGGTGCTTTGCATGCACGGGCAGCCAGTGTGGAGCTATTTATATCGAAAAATGATTCCACATCTAACGGCTGCAGGTTGCCGCGTCATCGCGCCGGATTTGCCGGGCTATGGAAAGTCCGACAAACCTGCATCTCTTGACGACTATAGTTATGAGACGCAAGTGGAATGGTTAGGTCAGTGGCTCACTCAAAATGGCTTTACCAACATAACGTTTTTTGGCCAAGACTGGGGTGGACTGATTGGGCTTAGACTGGTGGTGAATCATGAGGAGCGATTTGATCGCGTTGTTATCTCAAACACTGGCTTGCCTTACAACCCGGATGTACCCGAAAGCATCATTAAAAAAATTGAAGACTTTCGCGCCAATGCACCAACGCCCAGCTTGCCCCAAATGCAAAAAGCTATCGGGCAAATGCCAGGTGAGCAAGCGGTTAAATTCGCCTATTGGCAGAAGTTCTGCTGGGAAAACGAAAACATGCCTATCGGTTTTATGATGTCGATGATGATGGAGAAAACGGCCAAACCTTTGCAAGCGCTTAAGTTCTTAATGCATAGTTTGGGTATGTATTCACCACTACCGACCTCTCTTGCCAAGGCTTATGACGCACCCTTTCCTGATCCAAGTTATAAGATGGGTCCACGAGCCATGCCGAGCCATGTGCCGACCCTACCCACATCTCCTTCGCTGGAGGAACAGAAAAACGCGTGGGATTTTTTTGAAAAATTTGAAAAACCTTTCCTGTGCGCCTTCGCCGATAACGACCCGGTCACTCAGGGCGGTGAGAAGCAGTTCTTAGATCGTGTACCAGGCACAAAAGGCTTGCCTCATACGAGTATCAAAGGCGGCGGACACTTCGTGCAAGAAAATGCTGCAGAACAATTATCTAGAGAAATTGTTCAACTCATTCAAACCACAAGTTAAAAAAGCGCCGCCGACAAGTAGTCAGATGAACTTAAAATAAAATTGCCGTCTCTTTGACGCTCTTGAAACTGATAGCATGCACTGAGGGCTCGCTACTTCGCCGCAATAGCATCATCGCGAAGCATGTTTTGCAACTGCGTCAGCGACCGCACAGGGACTCGCGGCAACATCAAAGCTGTGGCCCAATCGGGAATCATGCCGGCTGGTTCCGTATATTGTTCCCAGGTCAATATCGTTTCATCTTTAGATATTCGTTGCAGTACAAACTGACCAACCAGTTCTCTCATGCGAATGGTGTTTTCCTGATTCGTTATTTGACAGGCATCACGTTCATTTTTTACACAATAATCCGGCGCCGACTCGAAGACGATTGTCAATTTGTCTCCACTATCGTCTGAAGACAAACGAGCGTGAACGATCGCGTCCCGATCACGTACCAACGGTAACCCCGTTACTTGGTAAACATAGGCCTCTTGATAACCAATAATCTGCAAAACTTCCGAACGCTTGCACCCGTAAACCCATTCAGGCCAGCGTGAAAAATCCATCAGCACCGACATCACTTTGGACATTGGCGCCTGCAGGCGAGTGACCGCAGTGAATTTTGGCACGCCTGAGTTCGCGACTTGCTCAAATTCCAGTTCAATTGCGTGAGGCGTCTCAGCATCGGGATAGGTGGTTGTGCAGCCGTTCTGCATCAAAATCAGTGGCAAGAGTACAATCAGAAAATATTTCAGAGGGCTACCTCTCCTTATCACTCTTCGTGCTGTTCAACAGCCAACTGACCTTTAGCTTCAATATCGGCATTTTGTGCTCAACACTTTGTTTACATTAAAACGAGTAGCGTAATGGAAGAACAAGATGCCAAGTCGCTTTCTTCAATCAAAACATCTGTCATAGAAAATATTCAGCGCAGATCACGGCTAGCAACAAGCTCGGTCAGAAAATCGATCACCGCTCTGATGCGTGCGTGATCAGCAATATCTTCATGCACAGCAAGCCAAAATGAACGGGTGACGGTTACCTCATTCGCCAGCACCAGCTGCAGATCCGGTTCCTGATCGGCAACAAAACATGGCAGCATTGCGATGCCACAACCGCTACAGGCTAGTTGTTTTTGCGCTAACAGACTGGAACTGGTCAAGCCCGGCGCTAACCCGGCATCAACTTCATCATAATAACGAAGCCTTGGCGAATAAATAAGATCATCAACGTAGCCGATTAAAGTCTGCTGGCGCAGATCAGAGATGTTATTAACTGCGGCGTGGTGCTTCAAATATTCCTTGGTGGCGTAAAGTTTTAAACTGTAGTCTGTTAACTTACTCACCTTCAGTCGGCCCGTGGTGGGGCGCGACAACATCACGGCGATGTCAGCTTCACGTTTATTCACACTAAGAAAACCACTGGTTGCCACTAGCTCCACCTTGAGTGCTGGGAATGCCGCAAGTAAATTTACGAGCGCCGGGGCAATCACAACATTGCCAAAAGCTTCAGTCACGCTGAGTCGGACCGTGCCGGTAATCCGCTGAACTTCGCCGGAAATCGCTTCACCCACACCGGATACCACTTGCTCTATTCCCTCTACCTGATTTAGCAGCCAGTCACCGGTTGTTGTCAGCACGTGACCCTTCCGGGAACGCTCAAACAATATTGCACCGATGGCTGATTCCAGTCTGCGAATACGCCGACCAAGAGTTGTCGGGTCTAGACGAAGGTAGGCTGCAGCAGCATCGAGATTATTTCGCCGTGCCACCGTCAGAAAAATCCGTAGATCGTCCCAATTGACCGCGTCTTGAATAGATTCAGAGTTTACATTGCTTTTTCGCAGCATAAGCCTGCATTTACACCATTTAACTGCACATATGTATTCTATATGATACTTTGCACTTTCACTAACAACACCTGTCACCGCCAGATTCGTGGCAGATCTGTTAGCTGGGTATCAAAAAACGCTGGGTTCGCCGTGTGGTTCTCCAACGAAAACAATATTAGCCTGACACTATCGGTACAGTATCCATGGATTTTGATTTAAACGACGACCAAGTCGCATTCCAGCAAGCCGCCCGCACCTTCGCTGACAAAGCGCTGGCACCCTTTGCGGCTGAATGGGACGCTGGAAAAATATTCCCCAAAGATGTTATTGCCGCTGCTGGCGAACTCGGATTCTGTGGGCTCTATTGTCCGGAAGACGTTGGCGGGCTTGGGCTCAGCCGACTCGACTCGAGCATTATCCTTGAGCAGCTGGCGACCGGTTGCACATCGACCACGGCATTTATCTCCATCCACAATATGGCAACTTGGATGATAGCCGATTTTGGCAACCACTCGACGGTAGAACAGTTTTGTCCCGACCTGATAGCCGGCAAGACGCTTGCCAGCTATTGCCTGACAGAACCCGGCGCCGGTTCAGACGCCGCGTCGCTACGTACCCGAGCAGAATTATCGGGTGATCACTACATTGTAAACGGCAGCAAAATGTTTATATCCGGCGCCGGTGGCACAGATGTGCTTGTTGTCATGGTAAGAACGTCGGACGATGGTCCCCGAGGCATCACAACGTTGGTAATTCCGGCTGACTCTCCGGGTATCAAATTCGGTTCAAACCTCGAGAAGATGGGTTGGAATAGCCAGCCTACACGAGAAATTAGCTTCGAAAACGTCAAAGTACCCGTGACCAATCGGTTGGGTAAAGCGGGCGATGGTTTCAAAATCGCCATGAAAGGCTTGGATGGTGGGCGGATCAATATCGCCACCTGTTCACTTGGTACCGCGCAGGCTGCAATTAACCGAGCCCAAGCATACATGTTGGAACGCGAGCAATTTGGCCAATCGATCAGTAATTTTCAGGCGCTACAGTTCAAGCTCGCAGACATGGTGACCGAATTAGTTGCTGCGCGCCAGATGGTCCGACTTGCTGCATTCAAAGTAGACACGCAACATTCAGAAGCCGCAGTGTATTCCGCCATGGCCAAACGTTTTGCGACAGATGTTGGCTTTGAAGTGTGTAACGAGGCACTACAGTTACATGGCGGTTATGGCTACATGAGAGAGTATCCCCTTGAACGTTACATTCGCGACACGCGCGTCCACCAGATTTTGGAAGGTACCAATGAGGTGATGCGCTTAATCGTTTCAAGACGCCTGTTGACGATGGCAGACGTCGAACTCATTCAATAATGAAAACCAGTGAGGCATTTATGACCGACAAACTACTTCATGAGATGCGAGGCAACACCGCGCTAATCACAATCAATAATCCGGCAGCAAATACCTGGGATGAAGAAAGCCTCAAAGCGCTCAAATCTTTGATCGATGAACTTAATTCCGACGCTAACTGCTATAGCCTGGTCATCACTGGCCAAGGAGAGAAATTCTTCTCAGCCGGCGCAGACCTGAACCTGTTTGCTGCCGGTGATACCGATGTTGCTCGACAGATGGCTGAGAACTTTCATGGCGCGTTTCAGGCATTGTCGCAATTTCGTGGTGTCTCTGTCGCAGCGATCAACGGTTATGCGATGGGTGGTGGTCTAGAATGCGCGCTAGCCTGCGATATTCGTATCGCCGAAGAACAGGCTCAAATGGCGTTGCCTGAGGCAACTGTTGGCTTGTTACCATGTGGACTCGGCACGCAACATCTTCCTTGGCTGGTCGGCGAAGGCTGGGCAAAACGTATGATACTTTGCGGCGAGCGCGTTGGTGCAGAAACAGCGAAAGAGATCGGTCTAGTTGAAGAGGTCGTTGGCAAAGGTGAAGCTCTGCAGAAAGCGCTCGACCTTGCGGCGGCTGCGGGCAATCAGAGTCCGACGAGCGTTTCGGCCTGCAAACGGCTAATCATGGCCGCACGTTCAGGCAACATGAATGACAGCTTCCCAGTTGAAAGAGATGAGTTTGTTGATTTGTTTTCAACTGCAGACCAGAAAGAAGGCGTGAATGCATTCCTAGAAAAACGCAAGCCAGAGTGGAAAAACGCCTGATGTCAGATGTAGTCCTATTCGAAACAAAATCGCTGAAAGACGGCAGACAGCTTGGCGTTGTCACCCTGAACGCACCGAAAACCCTAAATAGTCTCAGCCTAGACATGATCGACTTGATGTTGCCTCAACTAATCAAGTGGCAGGACGACCCGCAAATTGTCCTCGTCCTGTTCCTGAGTGCTGGTGATCGCGCATTTTCAGCAGGTGGCGATATTCAGAACCTCTACCACGATATGGTAGAACACCCAGAGGGACCCTGTCCGTACAGTGATGCCTTCTTCGAGCGCGAATACCGGCTTGATTATTTGATACAGACCTACGACAAACCAACGGTTGTCTGGGGGCAAGGGATTGCAATGGGTGGTGGCCTGGGAGTACTCACGGCATGTAGTCACAAAATCGGTACTGAAACAACGCGTATAGCAATGCCAGAAATTACCATTGGGCTTTTTCCCGATGCTGGTGCAACTTACGCACTTTCACGCATGCCAGAACACTATGCCTATTTTCTGGCATGGACGGGTGCCAACGTTAACGGCGAAGATGCCAGACGCGTTGGCCTGATTGATTATCTAATAAACAATGACCAACAAGAGGCGGTGATTGATGCCATCACCTCACATGCGTGGGTGGGTGATGCCGCCACAGCGCTTGACCAACTACTCGATACATTCGTTCAAGCCAGCAGCGGCTTCCCACCGAGTCAACTGGCTATGCACGATCAGATTATCAGCGAAACTGTCACTACCGCGCTAGCCTCGGATAACCCAGTTGGCATATTTCTAGAACAATGCGAGAAGCTGGGTGGAGACAAATGGCTCGAAAGAGCGGCAGCAACGTTTAAATCTGGCACACCAACAACGGCTGCCATCATCTATGAGCAAATCCAGCGTGCAAAATCCATGACGCGTGAACAGATATTTGCAATGGAACTCACGCTTGCTATTCAGTGCAGTCGCCACGCTGATTTCAGAGAAGGTATCAGGGCGCTTCTCATTGAAAAAGACAACGCGCCCAACTGGCAGTACAAAATGGGTGCAGTCCCTAACGAATGGGTTGCGGCGCATTTCGCCGAACCTTGGCCCGTTAACCCGCTAAGCGACTTAAACTAACCGGAGTATCAAATGGCAAATATTGGCTTTATCGGCCTAGGCAACATGGGTGGCCCAATGGCATCGAACCTACTCAAGGCTGGGCACAGCGTTCGAGCGTTCGATCTTGTTGACTCAGCACTGCAAGCAATTGCAAACGAAGGCGGTGAGGCGTGTGACAACGCATTAACCGCGGTCGATGGTGTCGACGTCGTGATTTCAATGTTACCGGCTTCAGTACACGTCGAGAACCTGTATCTAGGTGACAAGGGGCTATTAACAGCCATTGCTGCAGGCACGCTGGTTATCGATTGCAGTACCATCGCACCAGCCTCATCACGCAAAGTATCAGAAGCGGCTGCAGCAAAAAACATTCCGATGATTGATGCGCCAGTCTCCGGCGGCGTCGGCGGAGCAGTGGGAGGCACGCTAACTTTTATCGTGGGTGGTGAAAGCGAAGCATTTGACCAAGCAAAGCCCCTGCTCGAAGATATGGGCAAGAATATCTTTCATGCAGGCGCACCCGGAGCGGGCCAGGTTGCCAAAATTTGTAACAACATGTTGTTGTCTGTTTTGATGACCGGCACAGCAGAAGCGCTACAGTTGGGAGTCGATAACGGTATGGACCCATCTGTGTTATCCGAAATCATGCGTACGAGTTCTGGCGGTAACTGGGCGCTGGAAGTTTACAACCCCTACCCTGGCGTCATGGAGGGTGTACCCTCTTCCAACAACTATGAAGGCGGCTTCTTGGTTGATTTGATGATCAAAGATTTGGGTTTGGCGCTTGAAGCGGCGCTTGATACGGGCTCAGCGACGCCAATGGGTACGCTGGCGAGAAACCTTTACATCAATCATCGTAAGCTAGGTAACGGCCGTAAGGATTTTTCAAGCATTCAACAAAGCTTCGTCGAAAAGTAGCTTTATTAATACATAACTGGCGTGTCACCTGTCTTCGTTGCTTTCGCTGAGGGTGATACAATTTTAAACAAGTAACAGAAATTAAAAAACGAGGTGGCACATGTCCGCACAACCAGAGGTTGAACAAAACGAAGAAACAAAGGAAATAGCCGATATTATTGCCCGCGCACGCGCTGCACAGGCACAAATAGAAAACTATTCTCAAGAGCAGGTAAATCAACTGATTCGGGCCATGGTATGGTCCTGCGCTCAACCAGGTGTGGCGGAAGAAATTGCGCAACACACGCTGGATGAGACAGAACTTGGTGACTACAACGGCAAGTTTCTGAAGATATCAACTAAGACTCGAGCAGCACTGATGGACATCATCGATGACAAGTCAGTAGGGATTATTGAAGAAGACGTTGAACGCAATATCGTTAAAATTGCCAAACCTGTTGGCGTTATTGGCGCGCTTTCGCCATCAACCAATCCTGAAGCAACGCCAGTGATCAAGGCGATTAACGCGGTGAAAGGTCGCAACGCCATTGTCGTTGCGCCGCACCCAAGGGCAAAGCTTACTAACAAGATGATTATCGATAACATGCGCGCTGCACTCGTTAAAATGGGAGCACCAGCAGACCTCGTACAAGACGTCGGCATTGTTTCACTAGAAAAAACAAACGAACTGATGAAACAGTGTGACCTCATTCTTGCTACCGGCGGCGCGGCGATGGTTGGCGCAGCTTACTCCAGCGGCACGCCTGCTTTGGGTGTAGGCGCTGGTAATGCCGTTATCACGGTTGATGAAACAGCAGACATTGTGGATGCTGCCGAAAAAATTCGCATTTCAAAAACATTGGATCTCGCCGCATCCTGCTCTGCTGACAATTCAGTTATTGCGGTAGCATCCATATACGATGATCTCGTAGAAAAACTTATTGCCGAGGGCGGTCATCTCGCAAAGGAAGGAGACTACGAAAAAATTGCCGCGGTGCTCTGGGAAGATGGCCATTTGAACACAAAGGCTGTTGTCCTTAAGCCACAGGTTTTATGTGAAATGGCCGGCGTCGATATTCCTGCTGATGCCAAGTTCATCATCATGCCTGAAACAGGCACGGGTCCGGACCATCCATACTCTGGAGAAAAACTCTCTGTCATTATGGCTTTCTACAAGGTATCCGACATCGATGAAGCTATTGCGCTCACGAATCAAATTCAGGATTATCAAGGCAAAGGACACTCCTGTGGTATCTACTCAAATAGCGACGATAATATTCTTAAAATGGGCATGGGTACAAAGACGTCTCGCGTCATGGTGAATCAACCACAGGCCGCTTCTAATAGCGGTAACTTGTGGAACGGTATGCGCCAGACATTTTCTTTGGGCTGCGGTACCTGGGGTGGTAATTCCACAAATGAAAACATTAACTGGAAGCACTTGATCAATGTCACTTGGATCTCCAAGCCATTGGATACGCCCAAGGTGATTCCGGCTGATAATGAGCTGTTTGGTGATGTGATAAAAACGCTCGCCTAACATGCTTCGACACAAAAACCCGCTTTAGGCAAAGTCTAAAGCGGGTTTTTTTGTCTCAAAGATCACAACTTTCACAATGCGACGTAAAGTCTCCCCGTGCTAGATAGCACCGTTGATTGGGCTAGTCGCTAGGTGCTTTTCGTTCAGTTCGCAGAAACAAGAAAAAGCAAAGAGTTGCAAACGCAGAGAGCAAATGCCAGATACCGTGTGCTTGCAGCAGAGAATCCGGGTCACACAGCGCATGATCAGGCTTACCCGTTTGCCAAATTGCAAACGCACTCAAGTAGCTGATGACACCCAATGCGAACCATGGAAAGTATGAGCGTCGACCGGGAGCGGGTCCGGTGGCCAGAATACCAGGCAACCAAAACAGCATTACCCACCAAAAACGTTCAGGTTCTGCCATCATTTCAAACGGGGTAATACCAAAAATCCCAGCAACAACAAAACCCATGAATCCTGAGGCCACCCGCAACCACTGCGACCAAAAGCGATACAAGACTTCGCTGATTATCCAAAAAGCGATTGATAAACCAAAGAAATCGAGATTGATACCCAAACCCCAGCCATTCACGGCTCGACCCACGGCATAAACCAAGACAAGGGTTGCGTAGATACTTAGCAGGCGCGGCGTTGACCAACGCCCCATACCTGACACATTCATCAACCATGGCACGAGGATATACATCACCATACTCAAATTGTCAGCCCACCCTCCCCAAGCTGTGTGAGTGCCATGCATTAATAGCGATCCTGGTCCTAGCCAAATGGCAGCGCCCGCGTACAACAATGCAACAGGGCTGTGACCAAACATCATGCCGGTTCGGCCTGCCACTACGTCTTTTCCCAACAGCCAAAGCATCCAAAGACCGGCAACCATAAAGCCTAGATTACTCAACGCGTTCACTGGCTCATGAAAGATCCCTGGTTGAACCCTTTCGCACCAGCGAGACACTTCACCTACAGCCTGTTCCACCGCCGAAGGCGTCCCCCAGCCCTGCAATCCGAATATAATATAGCCCACAAAAAATGCGACACTGGCGGCTAAACCGACACTGAAGGGTTTAAAAGCGTTTGATGACATTGATTCGTCCTTTACATTGATGGCGTCGCTGATTTGATCACTATTGATAACATCGTTGAGATTACGTCGAAAATGTCATCCGTGCTTATCTGTTCACTAACCCTAACCCTAACGAAGAGCGTTCAATCGTACTCGATCTCGGACAAGTGAATACCCATGCGCAGTTTAAGGCAATTACTCATCTTCGTGCCAGCGGAAAAAACCAGCTTGAGCACCGCTTTGCGCGCACTAAGCGCGAGATCTGCACCGATCGCACTCATTAAAAAATATGTGCGACCTACACATTTGACAAATTATGGTATTTTGTCAGAGATGGGGCGCGTAATACTTCAGGCTTGTGAGAAGTTAGATTAAAAACGACGCTTTCACTTTACTCTTCTTTGCCGCCTATATATTCTAGCGGCCATGCTAGTCACCCGTACACCAGTCAGTCAAACGCGCATCGCCACATTACCCGTGTTGCTTGCAGCTTTGCTATTAGTGACGGCACCCATGCTCAGCAAAGCGCACGATTTCATGCACCATGAGCATGAACCGTCGCAGCTTTGCGATCTTTACAATATGTCTGGCGCGCCAGCAGCTGCAGCGCACGACACGCCAGATTTTTTCGATCGAACTCTTACTCACACCATCACGCTTGCTGGCTCTCTTGTAGAAACTAGCATCGTCCTCAGTCGGCACTCTCGAGCACCGCCTAGCAAATCACAGCGTTAATCATTCGATTTTAACCAATCGTACCGCCCGCGTTCTTGCATCGGTGCGATGTCATTGCATTGAGTTTCCGTCCACCGCGCCTCGCGCATGGTGCTTCACACTATTTCACTCTGGGACTACATGCGCGCTGTTTAGCCATGGCTGGCTGGACGTGATAAACATTAAGAGATCTAAAGAAAATGATGAAAAAAAACAACTTAGCAGCTGCTACCAGCATTGGCTTAATTGTTAGCTTTGGTGCTGTAAATGCACAATCGGCGGTTGAGGAAACCATCGTGGTAGAGGGCCATCGCGCCTATCTTAGCGACTTCGCAACACTTGAAATCCCCCAATCAGAAACAATTCTCGACGCTGAAAAACTCCTCAACGCTGGGGCGTTGGATCTCGTGCAAGCACTCGATTTGTCCGCATCAGTGGCTCGTCAAAATAACTTCGGCGGCTTGTGGAATTCGTTTTCTATTCGAGGATTTGTCGGGGACGAAAACTTACCGAGCAACTATCTCGTCAACGGTTTTAATGCTGGACGCGGTTTTGGCGGCCCGAGAGACTTAGCGGGCATAGAAAGTGTGGAAGTTCTCAAGGGACCTAGAGCCGCATTATTTGGCCGAGGTGAACCCGGCGGGACCATTAATCTCGTCACCAAACGCCCAACCTTTCAGACCGCAGGAGAGATAAAGGTTTCTGCAGGAAGTTTCAACACTCTGAGAACCGATGCAGACTGGACCACACCATTGACCGACCAGTTAGCTGTACGACTCGTGGGTTTTTACGAAGACGCAGAAAGTTTCCGTGACACTATTGAGACAAAACGCATGGGATTTTTCCCGTCGCTTGCTTATGACATCAGCAATAACAGCAAAATCACCTACGAGCTTGAATACTCTGATCAAGAAATTCCATTTGACAGGGGCGTTGTTGCTATCAATGGCGAGTTAGGACTGATAAGTGACAGTAACTTCCTGGGAGAGCCAGGGGACGGCCCAATGGAAACCGAGGTTGTTGGGCATCAGCTTGAGTTTCAACACGAGTTTAACGACGAATGGCGAGCCATCGTTGGTTATACGCAACGAAATACCTCGCTAGAGGGTTTCTCTACTGAAGCCTCGTTTGGCAGCCGCCAGCAACTCAATGTCGATGGGCAGAACCTGTCGCGTAATAGACGTTACCGAAAGTACGATGCCGACTATCGCGTTTTTCGAGCAGAGATTTCCGGCGAATTTGAAACAGGCAACATAACCCATAGATTGATTGTTGGTGCTGACATCGACGATTTTGAGAACCAACAAACGTTTCTCCGTGCACGGCCGCCCAAGGTTAGCACCAACCCTACAGCAGAAGAACAACGGCTAATAAACGTATTTAATCCTGTCTACGGCCAATTTCTCCCAACAGACTTGGGCACTGGGACCCCATTCAATCAGACCTTCAAGTCTGCCGGGTTCTTTTTTCAAGACCAAATCAGCTTAAATGATCGATTTGATATCCGCATTGGCGCCCGCTACGACGACTTCGAAGAAGCAGAAGCAAACGCTAAAGATTCCAGAGTCAGTCCGCAGCTTGGCATGGTTTTTAAAGCGTCTGATGAACTTTCCCTTTATGCATCCTATGGTGAGAATTTTCGTCAATTATCTGGACGGGATGCTAGCGGAAATTCTTTTAATCCCAATGAGTCAACGTCAATTGAGGCAGGCATTAAGTTCGTTCTTAACGACGGCGCTGTGTTTGGTACAGCAACCCTGTTTAGGGTTGAACAGCAGAACATACTGGTCGTGGACGATCCAAGCCTTTTCACCTATGCAGCGTTAGGCGAGGCAGATAGTGCCGGTTTCGAGTTAGACCTCACCGCAAATTTTGACGGGGATTTTTCGCTATGGGCATCCTATGCCTATGTTGATGCCGAAACATCTAACGATTTTTTTGATCCTAATTTTGGTGCAGCTCTGCCTGCTGGCAGCGCTCTGTTAAATGTTCCGGATCAAACGCTCAGTTTGCAATTAGTCAAAGACATGCAGGTTCAAGAAAAAGAACTGGTGCTTGGCGGGGGGTTGCTCTACGTCAGCGATCGTAACGGTCAATTCAACAACCAGGACTTTAATTTACCCAGTTACACGACGGTACAAGCTTTCACCTCGTTTCAAGTCACGGAATCGATAAATATTAAAGCCGAAGTTCAAAACTTACTCGACGAGGAATACTACCTTAATTCGTTTGCCTCTATCTGGGTTCAACCTGGCACGCCACGCAACTTTAGACTGACAGTTTCTCTGAGTTTGTAATGACGATGCCAACAATTTTAGAAGCACAGAACCTATGTATCGAGCGCGGTGGCCAAGAGGTGCTAAGCGATGTCAGCTTTGCTGTTAGTAAAGGGGAGGTGTTTGCCCTGCTAGGCGGTAACGGTGCAGGCAAGTCAACAACCCTGTTGACCTTCCTCGGCTTTATAACACCCCAAAAGGGTCATGTTGAAGTCTTGGGCAAGCATGTCAGAAGCAATTTGTCTTTTGTGCGGCAAAAATCGGCATATCTGCCAGAAGCGGCTAATCTTTATCCGCATCTCAATGCCAGAGAGAACATCCAGTACTTTCTGGCACTGGCAAAAGTGAAACAGAGTGAGGCAGAGATTGAAACGGCTTTAGATGAGGTCAGTCTCGTTGCGGAGGCCCGCAATCGGCCGTTGTCATCTTATTCAAAAGGGATGCGTCAAAAAGTTGCGATTGCGTTGGCTATTCTTCGCGAGGCACCGGTATTGTTCTTGGATGAGCCAACCTCTGGTCTCGATCCGATTGCCATTGATGAATTTAATCGACTTATCGCCAAACTCGCCAGCAATGGTACGACAGTGCTGATGGTTACGCACGACGTCTACGGTGCTTGTCAGGTTGCGAGCAGAATCGGCTTGCTACGACAAGGAATGCTTGTTGGCATGTTTGAAACCGAGAGCGACCGCGCAATATCTCCTGATGCGGTACATCGTGCCTTCGCAGAAGGAGTTTAAATAGTGAATACCGTACTTCTCATTGCTAGTGACGAATGGCGTTATTGGCGCAGATCTAAACTTGGCGCCGCTGCAGGTTTGCTGGCGCTAATTTTAACCTGCGCTTCCCTGTTAGCAACGATGAATCAAGTGCGCTCTGAAAGAGAAACTAGAGTCGCATTGCAACACGAGGCAGAGCATACCTTTCGTGATCAGCCCGCGCGCCATCCTCACCGGATGGTACATTACGGGCACTATGTTTTTAGACCACCCACCGCACTCGCGGTATTAGATCCGGGTGTTGATCCTTATACGGGCACCGTCATATTTCTAGAAGGTCATCGGCAAAATTCTGCGACCTTCTCTCCCGCGTATTCAGGCGCACAGGCGGGTCCCTTTGCGCTGCTAACACCAGCATTAAGTTATCAGCTTTTGGTGCCTTTGCTATTGATCATTATGGGTTTCAGCACAGTGACTCGTGAACGTGAAGCCGGCACCGACCGCCAGCTCGTCACATCGGGCGTATCACCTACGACCATCTGGCTAGGTAAAACAGTGGCCCTGTTTGGTGCAGCAGCACTGATGCTATTGCCATTGATTCTCGGAACCGTGCTATCTAACGCAGGAGGAGCAATAGCCTCAGGCTTTTTGCTTCTCTACGCCTTGTACTTAGCATCATGGGTACTGATAATTACCGCCGCGTCTGCTTGGTCACCGCGCGCGTCTTCTGCATTGCTGGCTCTGATCACAATTTGGGTGACACTTTGCATTGTCACACCCAGACTACTTGCGAGCGCGGCAATGACGAACTTGCCAACCGCCAGTCAAATCGAGACAGATATGGAGGTGATTGTCGCCCTGCGTAACGTGGGTGACGGACACAATGCTAGTGACCCTGCGTTTAATCAGCTACGCGCCAATTTGCTTGAACAATATGACGTTGAACGCGTGGAAGACTTGCCGATTAACTTTCGCGGCATTGTTGCACAGGCTGCTGAAGCCAAGCTAACTGATGTGCTCAATGAGTTTGCAGAGCGACGCATGGCGAGTCAAATGGCACAGTCGAGCTTCGTAAACACGCTCGAAATTCTCTCGCCGTTCGCCGTGTTGCAATCAGCGTCAATGATGACGGCCGGTACCGACAACCAAACTCATCATCGTTTTCTGCGAGAGGCTGAAGCGATCAGATTTCAGTTTGTGCAAGATCTTAACCAAGTTCACACCGAGAAGATGGCTTATAGTGACGACATTAATCGTAGCAGCGATTCTGATGCGGAACGTCGTACGCGAATCGATCCGGAGAATTGGCGCATTCTCAAAGATTTTGAATTCCACGCAGCACCAGCAACTCAACGGCTCGCGCAACTTGCACCGAGCCTGCTAGTGATTAGCCTGTGGGTTCTCATTGCTGGTTCAATTGGCTGGCTAGGCGCAAGGCGTCTCGTGGAGGTGAACCGTGCATAGTGCAATCAGAGAACTGCGGTTTGCCATCACCGATAAAGTGGTTGTCATGGCGCTCGCCATTACTGCAATACTTGCTATCTATACCATCTCAACTGGCTTAACAGAGTCAGCCAGTGAACGAGCATTGATCGAACGTGTAAAAGCATTGGTTACCGAGGATCGTGAGTTTACGTTGGCTAA
The DNA here is from genome assembly GCA_913050215.1 of uncultured Gammaproteobacteria bacterium. Lineage (GTDB taxonomy): Bacteria > Pseudomonadota > Gammaproteobacteria > Pseudomonadales > Azotimanducaceae > UBA4582. Next base: position 3,242 of record CAJXBG010000040.1, on the reverse strand, counting down.
ACAAGGCGATGCTGGTAGTGCTGCATACAACGCATACCACTTGACCTACCAAGCGCCTCACGCTCTTTCATTTATTTCTCGCGGCGTGCGTGATGACCTGCCCTGGAAGCATCGAATACGCATGCTCGCTCTAGAGAGCCAAATCTACGAGACAGACACCGGCAATCCGGAGCTTTCACGCATAGGAAAATTGGATTTTGATTTTGTCGCTGCCTTTCTGCTTCCGTTACTTTCTATCCTGCTGCTTTATGATCTGAGGGCCGCTGAAATTCGCAACAATCGATGGGATTTTTTGTCGGCGACAAGTGGCAATGGGTTGAGGCTGCTCACGGCCCGAGCAGCGGTGAGATCTGTCCTCTTGTATCTGGGTATTATATTGCCTTTTGCGATTGCGGCATCGCTTAATGGTGTAAGCCTGACAAGTATTCAGGTCGCTATGAGTGCCGTTGCGTTGAACGTTTTTATCTGGTTCTTATTAGCACTCTTTGTCACCTACAAGACCGAGTCAGGTCCTACTGCAGCGGCTTTACTGCTTGGTGTCTGGTTCACCACCGCTGTGGCTATCCCGGTGCTAGGGAAACTCGTGATTGAAGACAACATTGATCTACCAAAAGGGGGTGAAATCCTTTTAGCACAGCGTGAAACAGTCAACGCTGCATGGGACTTGCCCAAAGAAGACACCATGACGCCTTTCATCAAGCAATATCCCGAATGGGCGAATGAGGCGACAGTCGATCAACCCTTTGCGTGGAAATGGTACTTCGCATTTCATCAAGTGGGCGATCAGACAGTGGCTCCCCTGTCCCAGGAGCTAAGTCAAGGCACCCGTCAACGCGACGAAGCCATGAATCTCGTTTCGCTTGCCTCACCATCGCTTCGGACATCACGAGTCCTGTCTCGTCTTGCTGAAACTGACATCGCATCTTTTCAACGCTATAACCAATGCGTTAGACAATTCCATGCGCAGCTACGCGAGTTCCACTACCCGATGCTGTTCGGTCGCATCGAATACTCAAAAGAACAAATGCAACAACTACCGACCTTTGTGCCTTGTGAGGCTTCGACGTGAGTTTTGCTGGCAACATCGGGTCCGAGTGACGGCCCCGATCAAAGCGCCAAGCAATACTGGTTTGTTTAGCGACTCAGTCCAAAGGTTTCGAGGGTGGTTCACGCGCGATGTCACGATCGCCATTAGGAAGTCTTGGCGTATTTAGGTAGGTCATGACCCAATGAATACTCGCAATCAATAGCAAATTATGGTGATTGGCGAAGTTATGACTAAAAAACATGCCACCCATTCCGGCCATCAGGCACCACCGCCAACGCCATCTCAAGGTAAAATAATGCAAGATGCCAAAAACTGTATTGCTGATGAGTATGGGTAACAGCACCCCTATGCCGAGCGCACCTAAATAATAAGGGATACCGATTCTAAAAACCCATTCTTCCCAAAGAGAAAGACACCCGAGGTAAGCAATCCAACCCACCCGCCCCAAATCGAGAGGATATTTGCCAATCGCCGCATGAGCAATCAAGCCTAGAAAAATCAATCCTGCGGAAATCAAATACAACGTATTATTTTCACGTGCCGCAGTAGTTGCACTCTTTAATAACGGCCATATCGTCGCGTCAGTCAAGAACAATAACCCGAGTAGTGCACACGGTAACCCATGACGTATGAATACAGCGCTGAAGGATTGAATCTGGTCGCCGGTAAAATCCCGCGGCCGTTGTAGCCGGTGGCTTCTCACGGGTTGCTGCTTCATTTGGTACTCGCTCAACTACTTGATTACTCGATCATCATCTCTTAAGCGAACAGTTTAATCATCTTCTTTTACCACCTTCTTTTACCAACTTCTTTTACCACCTTCGTCACCCACTCACACAGGTAACCAAAATCGAAATACTTTTTGGAAACCTTTCGCAGAGTGCTATTGTTTCTAATCAACTTCACTCTACATCGGGGACAAAATAATGAAATTAAACATAAAAACCATCCACTTAATTGTTTTATCAATATTCCTGAGCATCTCGACAGTCTCGTTTGCAGATGTCGTGGAAGTTTTTCAATGGAAAGCTTTTCCAGGAAAAGCACAAGATATGCTCGAGAGCATGTCGAAAGCTGCAAAAATTCATGCTTCCGAAGGCGGACAAGTGTCGATCGATGCCCACAATATAGGGTCCACGCAATTAATTAACTATGTTATTCGATGGGATAATTCAAAAGATTATGCAAAAAGCAAAGACTTGCAAAGATCATCCAAGGCTTGGACAGACTTTTGGGCAGAATCAAACACGAATCCTGCTGGCGAGCTTATGGCTAGTTTTAGTGCAAACAATCTAGATCCCTCTAAAAAAGCATCTGATTTCAAAGGATCTTATGTTTACTCCGCAGCAATTTGGAAAGTTAATCCGGGTAAAGACATGGCGTTAATTACAAGATTTATGGAAGCAAAACCCATTTTGGAAGCTGCGGGAGCAAGAGTAGAGATTTATGCAGGAGGATGGGGCGCTCCAGGGGAGTACCACTATGTCCTCATGTACGATAGCTGGACTGCATTGGAGGCTAGCTTTTCTAAATTAGGGCCGGGTAGTGACTGGGCTAAATTAATGCAAAAAAGAGCAAGTGAAACAGGCGTCGGGGAACAAATTGGTTACATTACTGCTCAGACAATGAATTGAGATAACATCAGAAAAGGCCCTTAGGGGCCTTTTTTGGCTGCCGCCAGATCAACGCCTCAAGCACACAAGATGCCGAGGCAAATCCAGTTTAAGATTAGCTTCCCGATGTTCTGTTAAACTCGAACGGGGAAGAAAACGGCGAGCATATGACGATACAAGATGGCATCAACTTTATAGGTCAGTACAGCGCTTTCATTGCGCTGTACTTTGTATTGCCGCCGCTACTCGGGTGGGCAGTAGGTGCTGTACCTTATAACCGCCAGGGACGCGTGGTGATCTGGGATTATGTTTATTCTGCGCTGGTATACCTAGCTGGGATCCCTGGCATGATCTCCACTGTGCTTATTGGTTACTCGTTGTTCTTTGTGCGGCAGAATCTACTGGAGGTCAATTTCTTGATCTACTTCTTGCCCATTGTGTCTATGGGTTTTTCTTACTATGTGATTGGCCGGAAAGTGAGCTTCGATCGCCTGCCAGGTTTTGATCGCTTGCTTGGATTAATGATTCTGATAGGACTCAGTTTTCTTATTGTACTGATGCTATTCAAGCTCCGGTTAATT
>CAJXBG010000039.1 GCA_913050215.1 uncultured Gammaproteobacteria bacterium | reverse complement strand
TTACTCACTGCACTCTCATCTACCATAGCAACAGCGCCAACATGGGCCGCCGAATCGGAAAGTATCGCCCTTGAAGAGGTCACCGTTACGGCACGAAAAATAGAAGAATCAGCACAAACAGTGCCGATAGCAATCACGGCCCTCACGAAAGAATTGACTAATCCAACGATCCGCGACATCACAGACCTTAATGGCTTTGCTCCAAACGTACAGATTGGTGAAGACGGGGCACGAGGCGGTGGCGGCGCAGTCATCGCCATGCGGGGTATTAGCCCAAGCCGCACCGATGACAATTCACTCGACGCTCCCATCGGCGTAATGATCGACGGCATCTATCTGGGTTCGCTCGCCGGCCAGGTACTTGAAAATTTTGACCTTGAACGTGTTGAAATCTTACGAGGACCTCAGGGCACGCTATTTGGCAAAAACACGGTTGGTGGCGTGATTCACGTCATTCGTAGCCGACCCACAGGGGAACTTGGCGCCCGCGTTAAAGCAACCGTTGGACAAGATGGCCAAAGAGAATTCCGGGGCGTTTTCAATACCTCGCTCGTTGAAGACAAACTAGCGCTTAAACTATTTGGCTCCTATATTCAGGACGATGGGTTCACTGAAAACATCACACTAGGCGGCAAGAATGGGGCAACTGACTACAAGAGTTACGGTGCAACTTTCCTGTTTACGCCCAACGATGACTTTGAAGCGTTGTTTACCATTGAGAAATTTTTAGATCAAAGCGATCTAAGCGCATACAACACAAATTACAACTTGGCAGCTGGTGTTGCTGCGCCTCCCACGGGACTTCGGGATTCCGATTTGAGTGGTGGTTTTCAGATGTGTGACGGTACACAACTATTTAGTTTCCCTGACGCTTGCAGGACAACGTTAGCGCAATCTAACGTATCTGAAAACGATACAAGAAATGCCGCTGAGCTTGATACCACAGCCTACACCCTGTCGATGAGACTTGATCTGGACGACAATCTGACACTTGTATCTACTACTGGCTACCGCGAGCTGACTGAATATGGCATCTTCGATTTTGACGGTTCAGCTGCGCCGTTTATCACCATTGAAAAATTCAATGATTTTGACCAGTTGAGTCAGGAGCTGCGATTGGACGGCAGCTACGAGAACCTCAACTTCACGGCCGGCGTTTATTACTTTAACAGTGAGTTTGATCGTGACTGGCGCACGGGTGGATCATTCTGGCAAAACCGATTGGGCGGCTTGTTTGCATTCGCACCTCCGCCAGCGCCAGGACTGACATTTTGGGGTCTCTGCCAGAGCGGCGCTATTGGACTTTTCTGCGACACAGGCGTGCCAGCTTATCCGGGTTTAGATTCCGATCTGGTTCAGGTGCTCTATGAAGCCCAAGAAACGACTTCGGTTGCAGCTTTTGTTCAGGGCGATTGGCAATTCGCTGAAGACTGGACATTAACCTTGGGCGTGCGCTGGACTCGCGAGGAGAAAGACTTTATTGCAGGTCAGGCTTACTTGACCACCGTGGAAAGACAGGATGCTTTTGCTTATCCTGCTTTTGCAGATCTTGACAACACATGGACAGAGCTCTCTCCCAAGGTTGGTCTCACGTACCAACTCAATGATAACGCGATCGTGTTTGGCACCTATTCCGAGGGGTTTCACTCCGGCGGTTTCTTTGGCACCAACCAAAATATCGCGGACTTTGTCAGAGACCAATATCAGCCTGAATACGCCAGTTCTTACGAATTGGGCTACAAGAGTATGATGATGGAAGGTCGCCTGAGACTCAATATCGTGGGCTTTTTCAACGACTTCACAGACAAACAGGAATCTTCAATATCGTTCGACGCGTCTACCAACACGGTGGCGACAATTTTCAACAATGTATCAGATGCAACTTATAAGGGAATTGAAGTGGAAACCGAATTTCAGGCGACAGAACGCCTGAGACTCTTTCTGAATTACGGTTACCTTGATGCTAAATACGGCAAGTTTGAGACCGACTTGGACTTAACGGATACTGATTTCAGCACGTCTGACGCGACGGGCCTTCGGCCTCGAGATACGCCTGAATTCACACTCGGTTTTGGTGCAAGCTATATCGTTGAAATAGGCAGCGGTCAAGTCGAGCTCTATGCAAAACATGCAATGGTTGATGAAAGCGAAAACTTGCTCAATACCGATTTCGGACGCAGGGACTCCTCTGAGAACCTTACGGCTTCGATTGGATATCAAACAGACAACTACTCTATCGTCGCCTACGGACGAAATTTGACTGACGATCAAGTTGAAGTTGGCATTCCTATTGGGGACCTGTTTGCTGCGGGCATCATCAATCAGGGAAGAACTTTTGGACTTGAATTCACGTACGAAATGTAAACTTGTAAGAAAAAAAGCCCGGTTCTGCCGGGCTTTTTTTTGCTTATAATTTATTCGATTGCCGCATCCTCAATCGACATTCTGCCAGTATGGCGCACGCAGTTTGCGCTTATTAATTTTGCCCATCGTGTTGCGCCCAAGATCCTCAACATATTCGAGCGTTCTCGGACACTTATAATGTGACAATCTTTCACGGCACCAGGCAACCATTGCATCCGCAGATGGCAAGGCTTCGTCAGGCTTAGGAATAACAAGCCCTTTTAATTCCTCACCCATGTCTTTGTTCGGCACGCCGATACAGGCCACATCTAATACCGCTGGGTGCTCTATCAACACTTGCTCCGCTTCAGCCGGATAGATATTCACACCGCCAGAGACAACCATGTCACTAAATCTGTCTGTAATGAAGACGTAGCCTTCTTCATTGACGTAAGCGATCTCACCAAGCGTAAAAACACCGGGTGCAATGTGCGCCTCTGCCGACTTCTCCGGATCATTGTGGTACACGACACCACGTCCGGTTGCATCTTTGAAAAACAGGCGACCCTCGGTGTTCGGCGGTAGTTCATTGTCATCATCATCAAGAATCAGTGCAGTGAAAGGAGGTATCGCCTTTCCAACAGAACCAGGATGTGCCAGCCATTCTTCCGAGGTAATCATGCAGGTTGTCCCGACCTCACTGGCACCGTAGGCATCCAGAAAAACCGGCCCGAACCATTCAATCATCTCCCGTTTGACATCAACAGGGCACTTTGAACCCGTGTGACTGATGCTTTTCATTGAACTAATGTCATATTTTTCCCGCACGTCTTGCGGCAGCGCCAACAGCCTAACAAAGTGGGTGGGTACCATGAGCGTGGATTCGATTTGGAATTGCTCAATCGCAGCCAGCGTATTTTCTGCATTGAATCGACTCAGGATCACCGAGGGAACACCCGCTATCAGTTGCCGTGTCGCGCTTAATGGACCGGTGTGATACATGGGTCCCACGACTAGCTGTGCACCAATCTCAGCACCGGCGGGGATACGCGCCAATGTTCTTTCTCTGAAAAGCGCCAGATGTTCGTCAATAGTTTCACCCCCGGCAAACATGGTTGGCGGTAATTCGGTACCTTTCGGGCGACCTGTTGTACCAGAGGTATATAACAGGTTCGGTTTCGGTGGCACGCCGTGATCAGGCTGATCAGCGCTATTGCCGGCGAGCCAGCCATTCCACTCCAAAACCCCCTCGGCATCGCACCAACCAACAACCGTATGCACACCTGAATTTGCCGCTGCCTCGACACCTCGAGCAGCGGTCTCAGGACCGACAAAGAGTATACGAGCGCCAGAATCACTTAAAATATAAGCCACTTCCTCCGCCGTAAGATGAAAATTGACAGGCACAACCGACGCACCGGCCACAAGTCCGCCAAGGTTTGCAAGCGCTGTTTCCACAGAATTTTCTGCAAATACTGCAACTCTTACATCGGGACCAAGATCATATGCGCGCAGTCCATTCACTGCTCGATTGAGTACGTCGTCTACCTCGGACCAATGCAATGACTTGCGCTCATCTCTGATGGCGATCTGGTCTGGATTTTGTTCAGCGTAAGTCAGCGCAAAGGTCATTTCGAGTGCTCCGTGGAAGTATCGGTTCTTTTAATTGGAATAGGATAATAGCTAGATGAAAAAAAACAGTCAAAGTTGACTTTTTTATTCTGCATCCTGACGCTTTTATCACATGTTGATTCAGCAGCCCTGCGTTTTCAAACAGTAGGGTTTAGGTGTTAACCGTGCGGCACCCATGCAGCATGAAAACCATGAGGCACCCGTTGCGGAATTTTAATCTTGGCCACTGGGTCGGCGTGCCAGTTTTGCGCATCAAGAATCTGGCATTCACTGGTACCGGCATTTCTATCGTAAACAAAACAAATCACATAGCCATCATCCTCCTTGGTCGAGCCGATCCTGGGGACAAAAACGGCTTCCCCGGACTCCGCGTGATCACCAAAGTAATGCATTTCTATTTCGCCTGTTTCATTGTCATATTTCATTTCGCCGTCGAACGTCGGCATGTCTTCCACCCTGAAGCGAGCAGCATAGGTATACCGATTCTTGTAGCCCACGTAGTCGTCGTTGATTCGTGGGAAGTCGCAATGAAATTCCCGGTCAATCGCTCTCGACTGGACAGCACCACTGCGCATGTTGAAGCGCCATTCATGAAGCTGTCCCAGTTGGTCTTTGACCTCTGCACCTTCCTCTGTCACGATGCCGCCACGATCTGATCTGCAGGCCTGAAAAACGACGTCATCGCCCTCTTCAAAGGCGTTAGCTACATGGAAAAGAAAACTTTCTTCGATTTCAAACCAGCGGATGGAGCTGTCATCTCCGCGACGAGGTACGATCCCTATCCGACAGCCGTTGCTGGGATCCCATCCAACCAGACCTTCTCCAGCCATCATCTTCTCAAAATCGAACACGAGCGGAAGGTCCGGAAAAATAGTGTAATTTTCAGTAATCGCGCAGTCATGCATCATCACAGGCTTAGGGATAGCTATTTCTGTCGCATGTGAGGCACGCCCGTCGGTTCCCACGACAGAATAACTAAGAAAGGGGGGCTGCAGTCCATAACCAAAAGTCATCATCTCGCCGGTTTTCGCATCAACTTTGGGATGGGCAGTAAAGTTATGCGTGACAGTACCGTCAAAGTCGTGCTCTCCCTCCGTTTCAAGTTCGGGCAAAGAAATACGGTAGGGCGTGCCGCCTTCCATCATCGTATAGAGCTGCCCTTGGTGAAAAACCATTGCAGTATTACCGGTGTTTTTAACACCGGGTGCCTCGCCTTTGGCAATGTATTCGCCTAGCATGTTCAATCCGGGATAAATCCACTCACCTTTAGTGCGCTCTTCCTCTAACCCTTTTGATTGAACAAACCGATTACGGTAGGTTGCCTTCCCATCCTTGAAGCTAACACCGTGAATCATCCCGTCACCGTCGAATATATGATACTTTTCTTCATCAGGGACATAGAAGGGATTAGGACCGGTTCGCAAAAAACTACCGGAGATATCGGCAGGTACTTCGCCAATCACTTCTAACTCGGTGGTGGTTATCTCTTCATAAACAGGCTCGTTGTTTCCTGTCAAAAAAGGATTGTTAATTACTATTGCATCTGCGGTAGACATAAGTTTTCCTTACTTAATTTTAAATTTTTACGCTGGCCGATAAAAACTAACGATACTGTTTTAATATCATCACTTTAACGGTCTAGGGAATATTAGCTAAAATAGCGTTCAACCTCGCAGGACCATCGTGATCAAGTGCGGCCTGAATATGACGTTCAGCCATCGTCGCAACCAGCTGAACACCTCTCTCGTTACTCAAATCAAGTGTGCCAGCTGTCACCATCGCCGTCGCAAGCCCTCCCATCAACTGCGCGTGGCCGTAGTCATCCCAACATTTTTCCATCGGATAACCAGCAACACCGGAGGCTTCTAATGTTGATTGATATGTTTTCACCAGCGCCAATTCGTGTTCTCGCCTTTTGTCAATGGCCATGGATCCACCAAGAAGATAGGCAAGATCATATGCGCCTGGTCCACGACCAATGCCTTGCCAGTCGAGCACAACGGCTTCTCCCGGCGCAAACATTAGGTTCTCGACACGATAATCCTGGTGCGCCAAAGTCCAAGGACTACGCGCAGCAAGCGTCTTGTTGATTTCCAAATAATTGCCTGCGAATAACTGATAAAGCTCGAGCCCTCCCGCGGGAAGATATTTTGCAAAGCCACTCTCAAACACTGGGTAAATTTCCTTCAACAATTGATCAACATACTCAATGCGAGCACTAATCATAGACGGAATCCATTCAAGCGCTGGTGTTGTCACCTTATCCCACCACACAGCGTGAATTCTGGCCATCACCTCGACCGCCGCGTTTGCTTGCTCAACCGACATGCCATCACTTTGTCCGACCAATTCATACCGCGTCAGATCTTCCATCACGATCACAAAATCGGCCGTGCCTGGCTTGATATCTGTATGGTAAGCCTTGGGAATTCCAACAGGTATTGAGGGTGCCAGCTCATCATAGAATCTGATCTCAGCCTCGAACATGCCGAGGGCCACACCCTGTGTGCGATTACCTTCAAAGGAAGAGGGTAACTTTACGACCACACTTTCAGGTACATCCTGACGATCACCCGAAATAGAGAGCCCCACCCGATAGATGTCTCCCATTAGCCCTATCCCCTGACCTATCTGGTTAGCCTCGATTGATTCGATTTCGACATCAAAGATGGCAGAAAGAAACTCAGGAGATACATCATTTATATTTGCTGGGATCATAATTACTATTTCAGTTTTCGATTAGCGAGTTTATTTACTCAATACTTACAAGTTCGGTTTGCCTGAAAATTGTTGGGCGCTTGACCTTTAACTCGATCGAGCGCTAAATACAAAACAATCAGACATGACTGTTTCACAAGATAGCAAAACGAAAACAGATATTAAACCTCGTCGTTGCTAGCCTCCGGTAATCGGCAGCGTACAGGCGAGAATGAGCATTGGCTACACACTTTATCTGGCAGCCAGATTTGAAGATCAATATATCAATGAGTCTATTTTTACAGGCGTTCAAGCATAAGAAGAGGAAAATAACATGAAAGTAGGACTAGCCTTCGCTAGCAGTATCAGCACAGATGGGGCTTCTGCTCTGGCGCTTTGCCAGCGAGCCGAAGCAGCCGGTTTCGAATCTGTCTGGGGGGGCGAACATGTAATCATGCCTGACTCAATCGTATCGAAGTATCCTTACACCCCCGACGGGAAAATACCTGCCGAGCCGGAAACCCCCATTCCAGATCCTTTGATTTGGTTGGCTTTCGCAGCTGCGGCGGCGCCCACGCTTCGTCTCGGCACCTGTATTTTAATTGTGCCTCAACGCAATCCGCTGATTCTTGCAAAGGAACTTGCAACCCTCGATCAGTTATCAGGTGGACGAGTCGAACTGGGATTGGGAGTAGGCTGGATGAAAGAAGAGTTCGATGCACTTGGCGTTCCCTGGGAAAAGCGTGGCGCAAGAAACGATGAATACATCGAAGCCATGCGCGCACTGTGGCAAGGGCCTCACGCGGAGTATCACGGCGACTTTGTCGACTTCGAACCCGCAACTTGCAGTCCAAGGCCAGTGAATGGATCTATTCCTGTCATCGTAGGCGGTGATTCAGATGCTGCAATCTCTCGCGCAGTGCGCATTGCTGATGGTTACTTCCCCGGTGAGGGTGACATAGCGCAACTAGGTGCACTTCTGGATCGTGTGAGACAAGCAGCTGAAGCGGCTGGTCGCGATCCAGCTTCAATCGAATTTAGCGCTATTTTTGGTTCCCAAATGGCGAATCCCGAGCAAGGCGTTGAGGAGATGGCTTCGATTGGCGTGGACCGAATCATGGTGCCGGCATTCTTTTTTGGCGGACCTGATGGTCTGGACAATCTTGATCAATTGAGCGAGCGGATCATGCCTATTGCCAATGGCTAACTAAAAATAGAGGACAAGCTACTGAAGATACTTAAGGACGTACCTTTCAGTCTCGGGGAAATCACTGCCGACTGGCTCACCATGGCGATGAAAGATGGCGGTCACCTCCGGACGGGTGAAGTTGTTAGTTTTACTCATCATGTCGTGGGTGAAGAGACTGGTTTTCTTGGGGAAATTGCGATTCTTTCCCTGACTTATTCTTCAGATGCTGCGGCACAGTCCTTCGATGCAGTGCTACCAAAGACCATGGTATTAAAAATACCAACGCCTCTTAAAAATCGAGTCATGGGCCAAAGTCTTGGTGTCTACGAGAAAGAGATTCGTTTCTATAGCCAACTCAAAGAAAAGCTCAACATACGCACACCCGGCTATTACTACGGCGTTATGAGCGCGGCCGATGAGCCCGATGTTATCCTCGAAAGACTCAAAGCACTTCATCGACTGCCTATCTGGGCAATCGCTATTTTTGGCCTCATCGTTCAATGGATATTCGGGCTTATGCCGCGCCGTTATGCACTATTGATTGAGGATGTCAGTCACTATCGCCTCGGGGATCAATCTGCAAAATGCAGCACCAACGATATAAAAATGGCGCTTGATTCTATGGCCACGCTTCACGCTCAGTTTTGGGGTAGCGAGGCGCTAAAGGCTCTTGCATGGATCACCCCAGTTGAATTGTCGGCGAAACTCGTACACATGGGCTATCTGCAATCTGCAAACAAATATCTCAAAGAAAATGGCGCAAACCTGACAGAGGACCAGCTCAAATTACATGCCTGGCTGAAAAAAAATGGGGTAGGACTTACTGAGCGTCTGGGAAAAAAACCCATGACTCTCCTGCACGGAGATTTTCGAGTTGACAACCTGTGCTTCGATGACGATGCGGGAGAAATGTTACTGCTTGACTGGCAAACAACCATGGCTGGTTCCTACGGACTCGAACTGGCCTATTTCCTTAGTACGGCAATACCTGCAGACGCACCCAGTGAAAAACTGGACGAAATGATTGAGTATTATCGGACCGCCCTTGATCTGAGAGGCATCAAAATACCAGCGCCAGACCTAAGACACGAATTCAATATTGGGATGGTTGCCATCGTGCACCGTATCTCACCTATCTTGCACCAAACCCAACTTGAGCTGGGCACTGGCAGAGGGCCTGCCATCATGCAGAACTGGATAGACAGTGCCTACAAAAAAGTTGCGGACGTCAAATTAGAATCGATTCTGGAAGCGCATTAGTCGTGTTCCCAACAACCTAGTATTTATTTCCCGGTTGTTTGACATGTTCACGCATCGCGGCCGGCACATCTGGTGGATCTGTTGTAAATAAACCCTCTTCGACTGGCGGGTGAACATCGAATACGTTGTTAAACTTGTGCACAGAATCCCAAATGCCGATACCTATGGTCAACTCAACAATTTCGGCTTCACTAAAGTGCACTTTCAGTCGGTCCATGAACTCATCATCGATCCCATGCGCGTGATTGCCAATAAAGTCTTCGGTCAAATCCAGTGCAAGCTTGATTCGTTCATCTAGTGAAGATTCCCGGTGATTCAGCATATCGCTGATCATTTGTTCTGACATGCCATTCTTCTGCGCCGCAGAAGATCGTGCGGGAATTCAGTAGCGGCATTTGTTAATGTTCGCGGACTTTAATCTCACAAGGTCTTTAAGCGTAGGATCCAGTCGACTGTGCGACCAGAGCAACCCGTATCGGTACATGAATCCCTCAAATAGATCTGGGCAATGTGCGTAAACACCGGCGAAACCCGGCAACCCACCTACTTCAGTTACTCTTGGCATTGGCTTTTTTCCTTTGATTGACTCGACACTTCAACTCTACGACAAATCACGAAAAGCGACAAGCATCCTAAGGATCGCATGGCTTGACTTCATCATGTCGTTTGTCGAATATCAGATGCTATTTACAGATTGCAGGAGTCACCTTGACTGAAGTCATTAGCTTTGAGCAAGTGGAGCGCGCAGAGGGGCACAAATTCCCCGGAGGGAAATACTCGATTCAACATTGGGAAAACTTTCTGCTCACGGCCTGCACTGGCGCAGACGTCATGCAAGATGGAGTGGTGCATCCGATTGCTTTATTCCACGTCCCTATTCTTGGCTCAGGTACAACCATCGCAGAGATGTTTGCACTTGGGCGAGCAGACAGTGACATGTCTATTTCAATTGAAAGCTATGATTGGCAACTGTTCAATCCGCTCAAAGAAGACACTGAATATGATATCCAGGGAAAAATCACAGACGTCACTAGACATAATGACAAACCAGGGGATACAGCCCCTGTGTATGACCGGATCGTTTTTGACTTTGAGGTACACGATGATTATTCCTTGGTAGCAAGCAGCACGGTCATATGGCATTACCGCCGGGAGCCAATATGATTGCCAATGAAGGCGATAAACTTCCGCCCTGGACGATGGATTCAGTCAGCCCTGAGCGAATGCAAACGATGGCCGCGATTCTACGCGATCCTAATCCGGTTCACTGGGACAGAAAAAGCGTTGCGCAATTAGGTCTTGGTGAACGATGCATTAATCAGGGTCCGTTGGGCGTCGGATATATGGTTAACATGCTCCAAAACTGGGCTGGAGAAAACTGCATTAAACGAATGTTTATCCGCTTTCCTAACCCGATAATTCTGGACGGAGATCACATTATATCGAAAGGTGTCGTGACAAAAATCTATCAGCATCAGGGCTTCGATATGGCAGAAGTAGAAACCTGGCTTGAGCGTGATGGTGAACGAGGGCTTATCGAAGCAACTGTTACCCTACAATTGCCTCGAGATTAAGACCCTCATACTACCTGCTATGCCCGCCTTTAATTGTAATTGTCTCCCCGGTCATCCACTGCGAAGCATCTGATGCGAGAAAAACTGCTGCTGGTGCAATATCCTCAGGCGTACCCAATCGTCCCAATGGAATGCCCATTTTCTTACCCATTTCAGGCACATCGTCATCCGAGATATTCAAAAACTCTTTGAACACTTCAGTGGGTATGGGTCCGGGAGAAATACCATTAACCCGGATGTTGTATCGGGCCAGCTCTGAGGACAAAGTCTGCGTCAGATTATCAACGCCGGATTTCGCAACAGCATAGGGACCATTGAATGGTGACGCACGCCCGGCCACCGCCGAAGAAATATTAATGATTGTGCCGCCACCGTTATCTTTCATCACCTTTGCCGCTGCTTGAGCACCGGTCCAAACCGCCTTCAGGTTCAGATTCAGCTGAAAATCCCACTGCCGCTCCGGCACATCAATCAGTGTTCTGGCGACTCGATCATCTGCCCCTCCAGCATTGCTGATCCAGCAGTCAAGCGAGCCAAATGCCGCAACAGCTGCTTCAGCTAGTTGTGTCACCTGTTCAAGCACCATGACATCCGTTGTCACCGCAATGGCATCGCCGCCCATATCTTTAATTTTATCTGCAACAGCCTGAATTTCCTCAGTTCGGCGCGCAGCAAGCACGATTTTTGCTCCCGCTTCGGCAAGACCTATCGCTATCGCCTCACCTATGCCGCGGCCACTACCGGTCACAACCGCGACACGTCCATCTAGGCTAAAAGTATCAAGTACACTCATACAAACGATCCTGTTATTAGTTTTTGCTGTTATGGCTTTTGTTGCACGTAAGAACCCCGATCAGCCGATCTTATCGAACGCCAGATCAAGCCCGGTCAAACCATGCAATAGCGCGTTTGCTGAAAACGCTGGGTCACTAGCTCCATCGTTGAGACGAAAGTTTTCCATGCGATCCAAAATGACCTTGAAGCCAATGTTCATCTCCCGACGACTGAGCGCTGCGCCAAGACAATGATGAACACCTTTGCCAAAAGCCACCTGATCCTTAAGGTTGTCTCGACGCAAATCGAATTTTTCCGGCTCAGGGAACTGATTTTCATCCTGATTAGCAGACGCAAACCGAGCGAACAGGATCGAATCTTTAGGAATTGTTACTCCGTGCATTTCGACATCCGTATTTGCACGCCTGAACATATTCGATGATGGACTTGAAATTCTGAGCGCCTCTTCAACCAACCGGGAAATCATGTCCGGTGAAGGATCACTGCGAAGCAATTCATATTGTTCTGGATTTTGAATAAGCAACCATATCGCCTCAGTCAGCGTGGCAGAGGTTGTCTCGTTCCCCGCCACCATTATTTGCGAGATCATCGACAAACATTCCCCATCACCCAGCGGTTGCTCACCATCGATACTCGCGTTGACCACCTTCGAGAGTATGTCGTCCGTTGGAGAATCTCGCCGCTCGTTCATCCGTTCAACAAAGTAATGTTGAAATTCAACCATATCCTTGGCTGCTTTCACCAGCCCATCCCGGTCGAGCTGCCCGGATAAGTTACCGATAAAAGCCTCAGTCCATTTTCGGAACAAATGCATATCAGATTCCGGTGCGCCCAGTTGCGAAACAATGACCCGTAGCGGCAACGGCACACCAAATGCATCTAGAAACTCGCAATGACCCTTGTCGATAAACGCGTCTATTAGGTCATTCGATGTTTGTTCCATGAATGGCTCGAGCATTTTGAGACTTCCAGGTGAAAATGCACCATCAACAAACTTTCTGTATCTTCTTTGCAGCGGTGGATCCTGAGTCAACATCGTTGGTACCTGAGGATACCCCCCTTTCAGGATTTCAGTGATTTCTGGATCTTCGCTCCCGCCAAGGGCGCGGGTCGCAGTCAGCATTTTACTGGAAAAGGTTTTATGATCTCTCGCCATTCGCAATACATCATCGTAGCGGGAGATGAAGTAGATGCCAGAGGCTGGGTCCTTAAAGACGGGCGCTTCATGCCTCAAGCGCCGATTAATGCCCCAGGGTGCTTTGAGTAAAGCGGGATGCATCGGCGAGACCTCATGGAGTGGACAGGTTGCCGCTCTGCTAATTTCTTCTTGATCGCTAGCAGTCATAAATTGATTTCCGTGATTGGCCAAATTTGAAAAAGAGAATACCATAAAACAATCAATGTTGACTGTTTTGCACATTTGCGAATAAATTGTTCCATGCAACAAACAAAGACTGACACAATAACAACCTATCCAAGCAGAATCACAGGATATTGACCTATGAGTAATGAACGTTTCGACATCTACGCAACTTCAGATCAGTCCCTTGCTCCCGGAGATGCGCGATGCCCAGGCCCTTCCCCACAGGATATGCTCAACAGGGATATGGACACGCCCCCTGATGCATTGAAACAGGTCAAGTACGAATATCTGGGTAGCGATGACATTCCACTCTCCCGTTATACAGACGAAGCGTTCTATCGCTCAGAAGTCGAGCATATGTGGCAGAAAACCTGGCAATGGGCCTGTCGAGAGGAACATGTCACGGATGTCGGCGACTACTATGTCTACGACATTTGTGATGACTCAGTCATCATCATCCGAGGTGAGGACAATCAGATCCGTGCGTTTATCAACTCCTGCCCACACCGAGGTATGCAATTTTTTGGCGCCGGTGAACAGGGACAAGGTAAACAATTCCTGCGATGTCCTTTTCATGGCATGTCATGGCATCTTGATGGTTCGCTGAGGGACATCCCCTGCCGATGGGACTTCCCTCATATCGAAGACGAAAAATTTGGGCTCACCGAGATACCTTGCGACAGCTGGGGCGGGTTCGTTTTTATTAATCTCGACCCAGATGCAACACCGCTGGGGGATTATTTGCAGGTGCTGCCTGAACACTTTGCGGAATGGCCTTTAGAAAATCGATTCATCTCCCTCCACACTCAAAAAATTCTGCCGGGCAATTGGAAAATGTGTATGGAAGGTTTTCTCGAGGCATTTCATGTTCTCGCAACCCACCCCGAGGCGCTAAGAACATCAAGTTGGGCAAACACGCAATACGACATCTTTAGCCCCCACGTCACCCGATTTTTCCAAAACCTTTCTTCCGGAAACCCGCACTTCGAGAAACGCTATTCAGAAGCAGAGTTATTCAGCTTTTTTGGGCATGATGGAAAAACGCTCCCCGAGGGCATGACAGCAAGGCAAGCGCATGCAGACATCCTTCGCGAAAACATGTCTAAAGAGCTCGCCGTAGACTTGTCTGGCCACTCAAATAGCGAAATGCTCGATAGCATTGAATACCATTTGTTTCCTAATGCCTGTTTCTTTCCTGGCGTTGTCATCCCACTGATTTATCGCTTTAGACCACTCGGGGTTGACCGTTGCGTACACGACATCATGTTACTACAACCTCTACCTGACTCCGGCATCAGACCCAAACCCGCACCCGTCGAAAAGTTGGAGATCGATGAACCTTACACTTCACTGGCTTCTTTCAATCAAACGGGACTCAGCCACGTGCTTGATCAGGATACAGAAAACTTCACACGACAATGGGCTGGCATGAAAGCTTCGAAAAAGGGTCACCAGACGCTGGGGAACTATCAAGAGGTTCGTATCAGACACTTTCACGATGTACTGGACACTTTTCTTCGTGGAGGAGAATAAATATGAGTCAGAACAAAACAATCAGACTTGATTGTTTTACATCAATGTGGTGTAACTAGCACTTTGAAACTTAAGGAAAGCTTGACGATGGCACAAACACACGACCACGAAATTGTCTCTATTTACCCTTTCACCGACCACGAAGTTGACCAACTCATGGAAAACTCTATGGAGTGCGTACTCATGTGGGCAACAAAAGATGGTTGGCCTGTTGGCGTCACTCATGCTTATGTTTGGCACGAAGGAAAAATATGGATCACCTTCGCAGAACATCGGCATCGCACAACTGCGATTCGCCGTGACAACAGAGTTTCAGTCAACGTGAGTAGCAATGGCTACAAACCTGATGCATCACCTGATCTTCCCGGTGGCGCGATCACTTTTAAGGGCACTGGTGAGTTTTTTCAGGATGACGAGACCAAAAAATGGTTCTATACAGCACTATCCCAAAAACTGAATCCCGACAATGCTGCTGGTGAGGAGTTTTTCTATAATCTCCTAGACTCACCATTAAGAATTATTTTAGCAGTGACCCCTACCAAAAAGATCATGTACAACGGCAAAAACGCGGGTGCCCACATGGCGGGTGCGATCGACGAATCCGAATTGGGAGATAGACTTCCAGGCGATATTGATCGCATGAATAAACTGCGCGCAGAGAAAGGGCTACCGCCACGCTAGAATGAGTTTTCGATAATTTCGAAATCATTCTGAGGGATATTTACTCACGCGGGAGGCAGCTAGATGTTGAGTCGTCAGGAAATTGAAAAACTGTATCGATTAATGGAGTTCGAGGCTGCCCGGACTTCTCCACCAGTGGGTTTTCCGGCGCTTCCGGACATTCCAGCCGGCAGATATACAGATCCCGCTTTTTTCGAGCTGGAACAAACACACATCTGGCAAAAGTCTTGGCTGTTTGCCGCGCATATTGACGAACTACCTTCACCCGGAAGCTATCGACGATGGGACAATGCTGGGCAACCTGTGGTTATCGTTCACGGCGATGATGGTGTCATACGGGCGTTCTACAACACGTGTCGCCATAGAGGTGCACCTGTGGTGACAGAGGAATCGGGCCGCAGAGCCCGACTCACCTGCAAGTATCATGGGTGGACCTACACACACCAAGGTGATTTGGTCAGCGTTAGGGATCCTGAAGATTTCTCTGACCTCGATATGTCATGTCGTGGTCTGATAGGCATTCGATGTGAAATGTTTGGAAATTTAATCTTTCTCAATTTTGATAAAAACGCACCTTCTCTGCTGGAATGGCTCGGCCCCATTGCCGACGAATGGACCGAGTTCCAATTCGACAAATGCCGCCTTGCCGCGAGGCATAGCTTCGTTCTCGATTGCAACTGGAAAATTGCGATGGAAGCCAATACCGAGGTTTATCACGTCAAAAGCATTCACCCCACCACGGTCGCGCCTGTGCTCGACGACCGCCGTAACGTGAATACGCTTTACCCTAATGGTCACGGACGCATGGTCGCACCGCGTCCCGCAGGAAAGAATTCGGCGATGAGTTTACCGGCCTCTTCAAATGAAATTGACACGGTTGGCGAAATAGCGAGAACCTGCACGCAATCCTACGGTATATTTCCTAATTGGGTATCACCGCTAAACCATCTGGTGTTACCACCGTTGTTGTTTTGGCCCCTTGGCATCGACAAATGCCTCTTTGAAACATGGACCATGGCACCCGACTGGGGAGACAACCCTGCGCCGGACATCTGGACCGAAAATCAAGGAGAGCAACTTGTCAAAGTGCTTCAAGAGGACACCGAATTTGGCAAGCAAATACAGCGATCTGTTGAATCCTGGGGTTTTACAGGTGTCCCGCTCAGCTATCAGGAAGCACGTATTTATCACTGGAATCAAGCTGCCGATAAGATGATTGGCGTCAACAATATTCCCGAGACACTCAGTGTTGAGCAGGTCATAGGTGACGAATGGATCTACCCTAACGACCCTAGATTAGAGCAGGTAGCAAAATGATTATTGGCATTCATCACATCGCGATCAGCGTCGAAAATTTGGATGCCGCCGTGTCCTTTTACCAAAATGCTTTTGGTTTTGAGGTGGTTCAGACAAGCGACTTCAATAAAAACAAGCTGGTTGACGCCGCGATTGGTTTAACCGACGCAGAAGCCCGCATGGCCATGTTGAAAGCACCCAATGCTTTTGTTGAGCTTTGGGAATATACCCACCCCCAACCGAAAGATCTTAGGTCACGACCCTGTGACTATGGGTACCCTCACTTTGCACTGCAAGTGTCTAACATCGACGATGAATATGATCGATTGCTCGAAGCAGGCATGACATTCGCAGGGGAAGTGGTTCACTTTAATAAGGAAACCGCGGCGATCTATGGCAAGGATCCTTTTGGTAATATCATCGAACTCTACGAGATCAACACACCTGACTTGCCGGGCCTGGCAAAGGAGTAATTTATGCCTGATTCCACCGGCGTTCGGACGATGGACGCTAGCTTTCATGCGCTGCTCGAGGCAGACACCAATGCAACTTTTATATCTGACGCTCTGCGGGTCGATGCGCCACTGCCGCCTGGCCCTTCACTCGTGCCTGTAGAGAGATATACATCTCGAAAGTATCACGATTTGGAAGTAGAACGACTTTGGAAAAAATGTTGGCAGGTGGCTGCCCATGAAGATGACTTCCCCAACGTAGGTGACGTGGTGCCCTACGACATCGCAAATCTCTCTTTCCTTATCGTTCGAGCCGGTGAAAACGAGTACAAGGCATATTACAACGCGTGCCTTCACAGAGCACGAAAACTACGAGAATCTAGGGGAACTGCGCTCACAGAATTACGATGCCCGTTCCATGGCTGGGCATGGAACCTCAACGGCTCTCTAAAACAAATTCCCTGCGCATACGACTATGCAGGCCTGAAAAAGGAAGACGAGGCGCTACCTGAAGTAAAACTTGAGCGCTGGGGAAGGTTCATTTTTATCAATCCTGATCCAGATTGTGACTCTCTAGCTTCACACCTCGGAGACCTCGATTCGCACTTTGAACTTTTACCCTACAACAAACGCTATAAGGCTGCTCATGTCGGCAAGGTTATTAAGGCTAATTGGAAGGTAGTTCAAGATGCCTTCATGGAGTCGTACCACGTGCTAATGACCCACCCACAGATTCTCACGGGCGGCGCTCATGACGGCTGCACCAAGTATGATGCGTTCGAAAACTACTCGCGCGCTATCCGGTGTGGTGCATTGGAAAGTTCCGGCCTGCCATCTTGGGAATCGGCTACTCAACTCGACGGTACAACAAAACTGCAACACCCGCTTAATGGGTGGGTCTATGAAGCCATCGATAACGACGAAGTCCTTGTCACAACACCAAAGGGCCAAACAGGTCGATTTACAGTAAACGCAGATTGGATAGAAGGAGAGCTCACCGATGCCAATCCTCATCTGTGTCTTTGGGTCGCGGGCCGCCAGCTCCCTGCATCAGCTGCTAACACACTCAACGATCCAGCGATGATGGCACGTATTCGCGAAAAGCTTGGTGACGATGCACCGCAACGCGCAGTTGGTGCTGAGATGCAACGCCAGATGCTAGCGCAAGTAATTCCATCAATCGCAGAAAACATTCCGGATGTTGAGCTATCTTCCCAGATATTTTTCACCGTTTTTCCTAATTGGCATCCTTGGGGTTCCTTCAATCAAATCAACTATCGTTTTCGACCTAATGGGGACAATCACGAGGAATGTATTATGGAATGTATGTTTCTTGCACCCATACCCGAAAGCGGCGATTACACCCCGGTGACAGAAATACACTGGCTCGACACCGATGATGACTGGACTGATGCACCGGAACTGGGCATGTTAGGAAAAATCTTTAATCAAGATTTGCGAAATCTGCCACATGTCTACGCGGGCATGAAGGCAACCGCGCGCGAGAATTTAAGGCTAGCAGACTACAACGAATTAAAACTTCGACACTTTCATGACCACTACAGCAAGACGGTAGCTTATGACCAGTAACAATAACCTTGATAACGCTCTCGCTTGGATAAACCTTTCTGGCAAAGTCGCACACGTCACCGGTGGAGCAAAAGGTATAGGCAAGGGCATTGCGACTGCGCTGGCAATGGCAGGTGCTCGAGTAATGGTATCTGACGTTAATCTCGAGGGTGCGCAGGCGGTCGCAGCTGAAATCGGCGGTGCTGCAATGGCACTGGATGTTACGGATCGCGCCGCGGTCGATGAAGCCATGACACAAACAACAGAAGAACTGGGATCACTCGACATTCTTGTGAATAATGCAGGGGTTTACATCGGCTATGGAGGGCCCGTCGAACAGATTACGGACGACATGTGGAAAACACTTTGGTCCGTCAACGTAGATGGCGTATTTTATTGCTGCAGAGCTGCAGCGACAATAATGAAAGCCCAAGGCACGGGTGGACGCATTATTAACCTGGCATCAACCCAAACGGTCAGTCCTGGAGTAGGCGTTACCTACGACGGTTCAAAGGCTGCCGTGGCACAAATGACAAAAGCATTGGCACTCGAACTCGCGCCTCATCAGATCAATGTTAACGCTCTCGCTCCTGGTCCTACCTGGGTCAATGAGGGAAATCCGCCACCTGTTGATGGGCAAACACCTGTTAAAACAGGCGATCCATTGTCAGATACTGTTGCCGACCGAATCGCGAGACTCCCGCTAGGTCATTGGGGTGACCCGATGGAACAGGGTAAAGCAGCCGTGTTTCTCGCAAGCGACATGAGCGCCTTTGTCACAGGCATTTATTTGCCAGTTGATGGGGGGTGGTTAACACTCTGACGACAATATAAATAACAACTGATTGAACAGGAAAAAAAATGGTCTACTCTCCAGAACAATTGTGCGATGTCGAAGCCATCAAAGATGTTGCAAAACGATATTCGCAAGGCGTAGATCGACTCGATCTGGAAAAACTGAAATCTGCCTATTGGCCCGATGGCACGGATGAGCACGGCAGCTTTAAAGGGAATGCCCACCAGTTTGCCGAATTTTGCATGACCGGTCACGTAAAATGGCGTTCAACATCTCACTGCATTTTCAATCATTCTATCAATCTGAACGCCGATGGGTTTCATGCTACCGGCGAGGTATACAATGTGAGCTATCTTTTTCAGAAAGATGCCGCAGTCTTGGATACATGGCATGGCCGTTACCTCGACGAATATGAAAAGAGAGGCGACGAATGGCGAATCATGCACCGTGTTTGTGTCCATGAAGGGACAAAATCCGAACCTATTACATCAATGGAAATTGATTCTAGCGGCTTTCGTCAGGGCTCAAGTGACAGAAACACATGAACAAGAAACCGAATCATGAATTGAGCGAAATGGCCTGCCCTCATCAACTGGCCGATGTCGATCTCTTTGCTCTGGGCGCTCAAGAACACTGGTATGAAGCCTATGACATTCTTCACAACGAGGCACCGGTGCATCGGATTCCGGGCGAGGGTTTTATGCCAGGCACCGATGCTTTTATCCTAACGCGATATGAAGACATCTCCCGAGTGGTAAAAGACGAACAGAGATATCCCCCGGCTCTTTCACTCATGATTCGCCAGCTGAGCGAATCACCGGAGGCCGCGGTCAACATGAATACCATGATTCAATCCATGGTTTCGCTGCGCCCTAATCCTGAGCTATGGCGCACTCACCGTCAGGAGTTGACCGACCCCTGGGTCGGGCCAGGTGCAAGTCGTCACAAGTCAATGATTGTTGATGTCGCTCATTCTCTTATTGACCAATGGGTCGACGAAGAAAAGGTCGACTTCGTTTCTCAATTCGCGCAGCCTCTACCGCAAATGGTGATGGCCAAGGTATTAGGCTGGCCGATAGAAGATCTGAAACTACTAAAATATTTCGGTGACGGTACCGTTAAGGCTTTTGTTTACGGCAGCGGCCACAGGTGCATATTGCCAACCGAGGAAGTCAGATCGCAACTCGAAGTTCTTCAGGAATTTCAGGCGTATACCAATGCGCTGATTACGGCTCGGCGTAGCGCGCCGGAAGAGGACATGATTACTTTTCTAACGACAGTTGAGTACTCACCTCTGAACAGAAAACTAACTGATGCCGAGATAAACGGAATCGTCTATGCCATGGTTATCGGCGGACTTGAAACGACCCAATACGCCTTGGCCGAGCAAGTGCAGCTAGTGATAGAAAACCATGCTGTCTGGCAAGCACTGAAAGAAGACAAGCGCAAGGTCCGGGCATTCACAGAGGAAGGTATGCGACTGCGAGCGCCCACCCAAGGACTCTCAACCAGAACAACAAGCCAAGAGGAAGTCTTCCAAGGAGTCGCTGTTCCAAAAGGATCATTCCTTCATATGCGTTGGGCAGCCGCCAACATTGATCCTCTGGAATGGGATGATCCGACCGAACTTAAGCTCGATAGAAAAGCGGGCACAAGACATCTAACATTTTCACAGGGGGCACGAGTTTGTCCTGGCGCCAGCCTTTCTCGACTAGAACAGGTAGAGGCCTGGAATGCTCTGATCGATCGAATCGATCATTTCGAATATGCGCAGGATAATACGTTTACTCACCAACCCGGTATTATGCTGGGAATAACCAAATTGAACCTAGCCTTTAAAAAACAATAACTCGCAGGAACCCTTTCTATGTCGAATTTTCCGTCACAGCCCAACGAACTGACAAAAGCATGGCTGAGCGATTCGCTCGACTACGCTGTAGATGAATTTTCCGTTGAACCTCTGGGCGAAGGTGTCGGGGTCATAGGGCTTGTCACTCGCGTCACGATGGACACAAGCGAAGGGCCAAAAACCATTATAGCCAAGTTTCCAGCGGCTGCAGCAGAGAACCGAATGGTAGCCAACATGTATACCATGTACCTGCGCGAGTACGAGTTTTATAGCAGAATTGCAGAGATCGTTCCGATCCGGGCTCCTGCATGTCTTCATGCAGAATACGATCACAGCAATGATAATTTTGTATTACTCCTCGAAGAACTAAAGGACTATCGACTCGGCGATCAGGTGATTGGTTGTTCAGTACAGGAAGCTGAACTAGTGATTAAAACCCTCGCAACTTTTCACCGAAGCACCTGGAATCCGGCGCGTTTTGAGGGCATCAATGATCATTACAGCGAAGCGCAGGTACAGGGAATGAGCGCGGGTTTTGAGATGGGATGGCATGTCGTACGTGAAAACTTTCCTGATCTAGTGACCGAAGATATATTCAATCAAGCAATAGGCATGCATGAGAAGATAGACACACTGCTCTCTCAAATTTGTCGCTCGCCTCTTTGTATCGCCCATGGTGATCTCCGGCTAGACAATGTGTTCATTCGCGACGATCATATTGCTCTCGTTGATTTTCAAGCGACCTGCAAATCTGCGCCGGAGCACGACCTCGCCTACTTCGTCACCCAGAGCCTAAAACGAGATGTCCGTAACGCCAAAGACTGGGTCCGCTTCTATCATGAGGAATTAATCTCGGAGGGCGTTGAGTACTCGTTGGAAGATTGCCGAGCGCGCTACCGTGAGTGCGCACTTTATTTCCTTTGCTACGCGGTAGTCATCTGCAGCGCTCTCGATCTGGGAAACGAGCGCGGCAAATTAATGGCAGAAACATTACTCGGTAATTCACTTGAATCGATAAAGGAACTCGAGGCGTTTGAATTACTAGAGACGCTTTGACTTCAAAGACTCGAAAACAGAATCAGATGCTGTCGTAACGTATGTGCAAGTGCGGCATGCCACGCAAAATAATACTGGGATCTGCAACCGGGGCAGCTTTGGACTCATCCAAACGAAAACTTGAAAAAGCGTCTAACAAAGCCTGAAACCCCAGATTAAGTTCCTGCCGGGCAAGCGGTGCCCCAATGCAATGATGCACACCGCTGCTAAACGCCATTTGTAGACCGGGTTTTTCCCGGTCGACGTCTAGGCTATCCGGATTGGGAAACTGCCTTTCATCTCGGTTTGCAGCGCCAAAGCGAAGCATTAACATATCCCCTTGTTTCAATGCATAACCACCTAGATCTGTGTCCCGGGTTACGAGTCGTGGCAATCCCTGCACGGGGGCCTCAAGCCGCAATGTTTCTTCAACAAAAGTACGGATCAACTTGTCGTTACCACGAAGTCTATCAACAAGCCCGGGTTGCTTGATCAGATTCAGCATCCCCCACCCGAAAGTTGATGTGGTTGTCTCATGACCAGCCACAAGGAACTGGTTAAGAATGCTCAGGACCTCACCGTCAGTGAGCAGTCGATCTTCATCATCAAGTCTTGAGGTCGCGAGGATAGTAATCATATCTTCACGCGGCTCTGTTCGACGGGCATTCGTTAGTCGAATCAAAAGTTGCTGAAGCTCTACTGCAAGCTGCATTCTCTTGAGTAAGACTTCTCCTGAGACTGGGCTTATCTTTAAACCGGACGCAGCTGCGGCTGCCGCTTCGTAGAAAAATGCTCTGTCCTGTTCTGGAATACCCAATCTGTCAGCGATAATCACCAGAGGAACCGGAAACGCAAAAGCTTCCATAAAGTCTATTTCAGACTTTCCGCGCATCGCTTCTATATTCGTATCAATCACCCGCCGGACATCCGACGCGTTCAGATTTATCTGACTAGCCGTAAACAGTCTTGAGACCAGAGATCGATATTTTGTGTGCTCCGGTTCGTCCAGCGTGAGCATCGTTGGCGGCGTGACAATCATCTTGCTAGCAACTTCGAGCGCCCGTTGTTTCTGCTCGTCATCGAGCACAGAAAACATCATTTGCTGAGCACCACCAAGGAAGGCGTCGAACTTGCTACTGAAATCTTCAGTACGGCGAATCGCATCCCTGAGTAAGTCATACCGAGTCACTACATGGACATTCATTTCCTTGATGAAGCAGACCGGCGCTTCGTCGCGAAGCTGCTTATAGGCAGAGTAAGGGTCAATTAGCGTTTCTGGACTAAATAATGCTATATCGCTCATACCATCGCCTTTTAGATAATCTAATAATTCAGCGTCCTGTTCCATGCATCCAACACGGATTCCTGCATGCTTTCGGAGATTGTAGGATGCGGGAAGACTGTGTTCATCAATTCAACTTCCGTTGTCTCCATTTGCATAGCGACAGCATAACCTTGAATCATCTCTGATACACCGGCCCCCACCATATGCGCACCCAGCAATTCACCTGTGTTTCGATCAAAAATGGTTTTTATCATTCCGTCTGTTTCGCCGATTGCAACGGCTTTACCATTGGCAAGCAGCGGGAAACGCCCAATACGGACATCCCTGTCAGCGCAAGCTGCCTCATTCAACCCAATACTTGCGACCTGGGGGTGGCTGTAAGTACAGGCTGGTATTCGCTGCACCTGAAGGGCATGAGGAGCCAATCCAGCAATCGTCTCGACAGCTATAACGCCTTCATGACTCGCCTTGTGGGCTAGACAGGGTGCGCCAGCGACGTCACCAATGGCATAGACACCGGCCACGTTGGTCTGCTGCTGACTATTTACACTCACAAAACCTCGATCGGTCTCAACACCCAGATTCTCAAGCCCGATGCCTTCAATATTTCCCATCACGCCCACCGAGGAAATAACGTTATCAAATTCGAATGATTCCGCATTTATCTGGCATTTGAGCTTTTTTCCTACCGAAACCTGACTAATCTGCGCCCCAGTAAGTACCTTAATGCCAAGCCTCTCAAATGACGCTCTTGCCGCGGCTGCGATTTCTGCATCTTCGTTGGGCAGAATTTCCTCGAGCACTTCGACCAAGGTGACCTTGGCGCCAAGCGTATTGTAAAAACTTGCAAATTCAACACCAATCGCACCGGCGCCGATAATAAGCAGTCGATCCGGCATTTTTTTTGGCGTCATTGCATCATTGGCATGCCACACGACATTTCCATCAGGCACTAAACCCTCAAGCGTTCTTGCTCGCGCACCTGTCGCCACGATAATGTTGTCAGCAAAAAGCTCAACGCCATTTACGCTGACAAGGCCACGCTCTTTTATCTCAGCCTCACCCTGCAGGACGTCGATCTTGTATTTTTTCATCAAGTGACCAACACCCTGATTGAGACGCCCGGCTGCCTGCCTGGAACCTTGGACCATTTTCGACAAGTCGAAATTCACTTTTCCCGTTTTGATACCCAGTTCATCAGCCGTCTGAACAGCTCGGAGCACATCCGCCGCGTGCAACAGAGATTTAGTTGGGATACAGCCCCAATTAAGGCAAGTGCCACCAAGTTCGGCTTTCTCTATTACCGTCGCTTTTAAACCAAGCTGGGATGCTCTTATGGCAGCCGTGTAACCACCGGGACCGCCGCCTATTACAGCAATGTCATACTCTTTCATTTTTTACACCAACAGCCGATAAGGTTCAGATAAATACTCCACCACAGTTTGCAAGAACTCCGCTGCGGGAGCCCCGTCCAATACTCTGTGATCCCAGGTCAACGAAAGATTCATCTGCTTTTGGCGAACCGGAGTTTCACCTTCCCAAGCGACCCCGTCGAGTATGCGATTAACACCTAAAATGCCGGATTGAGGTTGATTAATAATTGGCGTAAACGAATCTACGCCAAACATGCCCAGCGCTGAGATTGTAAAAGTTCC
Organism: uncultured Gammaproteobacteria bacterium; assembly: GCA_913050215.1. Lineage (GTDB taxonomy): Bacteria > Pseudomonadota > Gammaproteobacteria > Pseudomonadales > Azotimanducaceae > UBA4582. The sequence goes on along the minus strand of CAJXBG010000039.1, from coordinate 8,014 downwards.
TCCGGCATAATCGTCAAGACCAAGCGTTCCGTTTCGCGCACTGGTGGCAAGCCGCGCTGATTCAATCGCTATTTCCTTTAGGCTCAATTGATCGGCATGCCTCACAACTGGCACGACCAAGCCCTCAGGCAGTGCAACCGCAATACCGACATGAATCTCATTGAGTAGTTGAATGCCCGTGCCACCAAACTGGCTATTCATCAACGGGTGTTTCTGAAGCGCTTTAGCCGCTGCTTTAATCACAAGATCTGTGAAGGTAGGCCTAGCTGCGCCATCCCATTCCCGAATCAACTGCTCTCGGAGTTTTACCGCATCTTCCATGACAGCGGCCATATCCATGGTCAGTTGCGCGCTGTCTTGCAAACTCTGATGCATGCGCTGCGCGATTGTTTTACGCATACCTTTTACCGGCACCATGTCTCCAGCAACTGGGCCGCTTGCTTGTGCAATTGAGGCACCTAGGTTTTCCACATCTGACTGAACGATTCGACCGCCTGGTCCTGTTCCCCGCACTTGGGAAAGATCGATAGCGCGCTGTTCAGCTATGCGTTTGGCCAATGGTGATGCCTTGATATTGGCACTCGATTGAGACTGGATGGCTGCCACCGCTGGCTGTTGACTAGCAGTCTGGCCCGATGCAGCGCTTTGCACGTCCGCTTCAACAATTCGTCCGCCAGGCCCTGTTCCCTGAAGCGTCAAGTAGTTGACATCAAGCTCCTTCGCCAGCCTTTTCGCTGCTGGTGAAGCTTTCACAAAACCTTCTGATACAACGGCTTCTACCGCCATCGGCGCCGCGCTTTCAACCGCTACCGGCTCTGCGCTTACAACAACCTCCGGTTGAGAGGTCGCGCCGGGTAGCACATCGGGAATACTTTCCCCCTGCGCGAAGATATATCCGACAACATCACCTGGCTCTAGCGTTACGCCCGCTTCAACCAGATGCTTGACCGTGCCATCCGCTTCTGCATCCACATCGAGATTGACTTTTTCAGTCTCGAGCGCATAAAGCATCTCGCCCTTTTTAACTTCGGCACCATCAGCAATGAACCACTCAGAGACCATCCCTTCGGTCATCGTCATACCGACTTTTACAAGATAAATTTCCCTTGGCATTTTTTAACTCCGTTACAACCTTAAAAGACCGCCACTAGCAGCTGTCTTCATTGCAATATTAATATCAAGCACCCTCGGACCAGATCTGGATACTCGTAATCTAACTTTTTGTTGTGGCTGGATAACTCTTTCTCTTTCGCCATCGAGCGCCAAGACGCCTGGGCCTTGAAGTTCGACCGTCTGATCGAAGGGCACTCGATTGATCTGTTTAATACCAATAGGCGCAAACAATCCTGGCGCGAGCGGCGCGTTTAACTTTACACCGCCATCGCCCATTTCGAGCAACAAGCCAGCATCCTCTTCTTCATCCAAGGGCTGCAAAAGACCGCCCAGACTGGTCATTCCAACCGCAGCAGGGTCAGCCCGTGTGAGGAATACTTGTTGAATTGCTTCCGCATCCAACAGTGCCCGTGCACCAACAAAGTCATCTTCGGTCATCACCGCGTCTATTAACGCGATGTCTCCGCTCTCACCTTCTATTTCAATGTCGATAATTTTGGCAACGGAAGACACATCTTTCGCGTCAAGTTTCCCTGACCCAATCAAGCCGAGTGTCGAACCCGCAACTGTCGCTTCAGCCAGCACAGGGAATACGTTATTTGTACCCGTGGACAAAGGCATCATGACTGCGTTTCGCCACCCCTTTACAAAGGCTCTGTTGGTTCCGTCACCACCCAAAACCAGCACTGCAGCGCAGTTTAATTCTGACAGGTGTCGCGCTGATTCTATTGTGTCGAACATGGTTGCCGAGCGAGGACACTCAACAGCTACAGCATTAACGCCCTCAACATCACTAAACCCACTCGCGGCGATCCCATGGGAATCGTTCATATAGGCAAAGTGCTTTGCGCCGGCAGCCACGGCCCCTGCAATCGCTCGACGAACGATTGCTTCTTTTTCACGATTATCAAAAACGGAAGCCTTTCCTGAAAGACGCCGAATGTCCTTCCCAGAAAGCGGATTCGCTACAACGCCAATCGGCTGCACAATTTAGAGTCCCAATGTTTTCTTAACTTCTGCAACAATCGATTGCGCATTAGGAACATAAACTTTTTCAAGTGCAGGGCTAAATGGTACAGGCGAGAAAGGTGCGCCAACTCTAGCAATGGGTGCATCGAGATAGTCAAAGGCTAATTCCTGGAGCTGTGCGACAATTTCTCCGCCAAACCCGCCAAACCTGACGGCCTCATGAACAACGACGGCTCGATGAGTTTTCTTCATTGAATTAACGACTGTTTCCGTGTCAAAGGGCTGAATACTTCTTACATCTATCACCTCGGCATCAACACCTAACTCAGCCAGTGGCTTAACAGCGGCCATGGCTTCGTTCACCATTCGGCCAACAGCAATAATTGATAGATCCTTGCCTTCGCGAATCACTTCCGCTTTACCAATAGGAACCTCATAAGGCTCCTCTGGGACCTCGCAGGCCATTGCCAAGCTCAACTTGTTCAGCACGACAAACACGGGGTTGTCGTCTCGCGCAGCCGCAATAATTAGACCCTTTGCATCATAAGCATTGGATGGCATGACCACCTTCACACCGGGCAAATGAGCCAACCATGCCTCTAGGCTTTGAGAATGCTGGGCAGCAAGATTCATACCTGCACCTGACATTGTCAGCACCGTGACCGGCAGAGTGGCGCCTCCGCCGAACATGAATCGCATTTTGGCCATCTGATTGGCCACTTCATCCATGCATTCTCCGAGAAAATCCATAAACATCAGGTCAAGAATGGGACGACATCCAGTCGCTGAAGCACCAACACCCAGTCCGATGATTCCCTTCTCGCTGATAGGTGTGTCATAAATTCGTTCTGGTCCAAACTCTTTTAGCAGGCCCTGGTAATAGCCAAACACGCTTCCCGCTTCACCGACATCTTCACCCGCCACGAACGCATTGTCCTGTTCTTGAAGGACTTGTCTGACGCCCTCTGTAATCGCGGCGACGTAGGGTAACTTACGCGGTTCCTGTTTTTTTGCTTCACTCATGATGCGCCTCCGGTGTTATATACGTCATCTAGCAGATCAGCAGGTTCTGGAAATGGCGAGTCTTCCGCAAACTTTATTCCAGCCTCAATATCTTTGTTTACTCGTGCATAAACATTTTCAATTTTCTTTTTTGTCGTCACTTTCATTTTCACCAATTGCTTCTCAAAAGCTTGAATCGCGTCTCGCTTTTGCCAGATTTCAAGTTCTTCGTCAGTACGATAGGTAAGCCCCATTCCACGTACACCTACGTGGTCATAATATCGATAGGTTTTGCATTCCAGCAATGTCGGCCCCTGACCAGATCTCGCCCTTTTTATCGCAGCACCTGCCGCTTCATAGACTGCAATCACATCCATCCCATCGACAACCACACCCGGCATACCATATCCCGCAGCACGATCAGCAACATCAACAATCGCCTGATGATTTGCTTGGGATGTATATTCGCCATATCCGTTGTTCTCACACACGAAAACACAAGGCAATTTAAAGAGCGCCGCCATATTTGCAGCTTCGTGAAAACTGCCTTCGTTTGAGGCACCGTCACCGAAAAAGGCGACTGCCACGTCTTTGGTTTTTCTAAACTTGTTGGAGAAAGCTGCGCCCATTGCGATCGGAGGACCACCACCGACGATACCATTAGCACCAAGCATCCCTAAGGCAATGTTAGAGATGTGCATGCTGCCACCCTTGCCTTTACAGTAGCCGGTTGATCGCCCAAAAAGCTCGGCGAACATTCGATCGAACTCCCCGCCCTTCGCAATCAGGTGTCCATGCCCCCGATGGGTACTGGTGATTTGATCTTGGTTGGAAAGATGCTCCATCACACCTGAGGCAACGGCCTCCTGGCCCACATACAAGTGCAGAGCCCCGGGAATTTTTCCATCTTCCATGAGTTTACCGGCTTCTTCTTCGAAACGCCGGATGCGGACCATACGTAAATGAAGGTCAGTCAATATTTTGTTGGATATTTTGCTTGCCACGATACATTTTCCAAGGCTGAACGTGGGACGCATCATGCGATGATAGCCAGAAACAGTCAAGCTTGACTGTTATTTTGAGGGGATTGATTCAAAGCTCGTGAAGGCGATCCTCTTGCCTGACAAATATCGCCGCATGGGTCGAAGCTTTCGCTCGACCGGCTATGCTAAAAATAATCGCCCGATATCAACCGCTCAGACATCTTCGGTTGAACTTCATCGAATGATTTCTCCCGTTATTTTTCAGTAAAAAAATCTGCGCGAGGCGTGCCGGTTTCGTCGTAGACAGGCTCGGCAGCACCAATACGATACTTCAACACATCAGCGTTTGTGATACCGCACTGTCCGATATGCGTTCTCATGTCAGTATACCAATGGTTATTAAAGTGATTGGCTAGTGATTCTTCGCTTTCCCAGCGCTCAAACACCCGAATACGTCCGGGATTTACGGGATCGGGACACCAGTCGTAGTCCATGCAACCTTCCTGCGTCAGAGCACCGACAATCAGAGGCTCAGCACCGGCCATTGCCTTATCCATTTGAGCAACATCAATATCTACGACGCCGGATATAATAATCTTCATATACAACTTACCTTTCTTCTAGATTTTATTTTTTCGTTTTCGCGTGCTTCGGTGTTTTATCTTTACGCGTAACCTTCCGAACACCCTTCACACCATCTTTCAGCGCAGTATCCCTATCGATATCAGTCACGTCAGCGAACATCTCACGCAACTGCGTTTTCAACCAGGCCACCATTATGTCAGCTTTCCTACCCCGCGAGACGCCATTTAACGCCATGCCTTCCAACAAATAAGCCGAAAGGAAGTTCGCTCTCTCGAATTCTTCAGATAACGCCAAGTCAGGAAAAACACTGGCTGTAATTTTGGTAAATTTTGCCTCAAATTCGCGTGCAGCAGGTTTAAGAATATTATTCAGATCAGCATCTGTTCGCGCAGCGACCCTCAGCTCATTCCAGACTGTAAATAAAGGTGAGTGCAGCTGGGCCCAATAATTGTCAATCCCTTCTTCAATGAGACTGTGCTCGGCATTTTCTTGAATCTGGCGCTCTTGCTCTTCAAATTGTTCGAGTCGTTGCTGATGCAGATGATTGACACCGGCTTTAATCAGATCAAAACGCGAAGGGAAATGATGGAGCATCGCGCCCCGCGACACCCCCGCTTCACGCGCAACTTTCTCGGTCGTCGTGTTGTTGTAGCCCCGTTCATAAAAACATCGAATCGCCGCATCAAGTATGGTTGTGCGCGTGTTCTCACTTTTTGCCCGCTGCCGTGTCCTGTCACCCGCTACTTTACTCAACTTGCGCGTTCATCCCTACTAGATTTGTGGTATATACAATACTCGTTTTATCAACATAGGTCACGCGGGAACCTCACCATGTCAGACACGAGTGTGCTGTTAGTCACTAAAGGACACCCTTTTGATCGCGGTGAATTCTTTTCCATGTTTGATCAACTCGGGGTCAATTGGACGCATGTCGAGCAACCTGCCGCTAGGGTATTCATGACACCTGAGTTGGCTGACCCGTATGATGTTTTGGTCTTCTACGACATGCCCGGGTTGTCATTCGAGGCTGGCGGACCCGTCTTCGAAACACCAAGTGAAGAATACAAATCAGGCCTTATTTCCCTACTCGCCAGCGGCAAGGGCATGGTTTTTATGCACCATGCCATCGCTGGATGGCCAGCCTGGGAGGAATACGCCGAAATCATTGGCGGGAGGTTTCTTTATATTCCGGGCGAGCTCAGGGGCAAGCTTCATCAGGATAGCGGCTATCGCCATAGTGTCGAACACGAGCTCACCGTTCTTCAAGATCATCCCATTACAGCCCATCTGCCAACCTCTTTCCCGATGACTGATGAATTATATCTTTGTGAGGTTTTTGAAGACTCAATCACGCCACTACTCACCAGTGACTATCAGTTTAATCAGGACAATTTTTACTCCGCGGCAAAAGTTGTGCAGGAAGGAAAAATGTACAGCAACGAGGATTGGCAGCATCCTGCTAGTTCAAATCTTGTGGGTTGGTTAAAACACTACTCGAATAGCCCAATCGTTTATCTTCAGGGAGGCGACGATCCCGTGGCATATCATTCCGTTGAGTACCAACAACTACTCAAAAACGCGATCAACTGGGCAGGTAGTCAGGAAGCGCTGGACTGGGCAATGACGCAGTAACTAGTTTTCTTATAAAAAAACAGTCTTGACTGACTCTTTTTTCAAGCCTAGGCTTATCCTCTTTTCAAATTACAATAACGTACTAAAGGAGCACACCATGGATCTCAAACTAAAAGGACAACGCGCACTCATCACAGGTGCCACCAAAGGCATTGGTCGTGCCATCGCTGAAACCCTCGCGGATGAAGGTTGCGATCTCGCTATCTGTTCGCGGAATGCAGAGGAAGTCGCTGCCGCAGTCGAAAGCTTGTCCAGCAAAGGCGTTAAAGTAACAGGTCAGGGGTTGGATATTGGTGATGGAGATGCCTTCAAAAGCTGGATCACATCTGCTGCAGAAGAATTAGGTGGGCTCGACATCATTGTCTCAAATGTCAGCGGCTCTAATGCGCCGGGAGACGAAGGCTGGATCAATCAGTTTAATCTGAATGTTCTGTCAGCAGTTCACGCCGTAGAAGCCGCTATGCCCTGCCTTGAAGCCTCGGACAATGGCAACATTGTGATGATTTCAACGACTGCTGCACTGGAACACTTTATCAGCGCTGGCCCTTATAACGCGATGAAAGCCGGCCTGCTGAACTATGCTGGTGCGTTATCTCAGGAACTGGGAACAAAGGGTATTCGTGTTAACTCCGTCAGCCCAGGTCCAGTCTATATTGAAGGGGGTTCCTGGAACATGATCAAAGATCATATGACGGCGCTTTACGATTCAACTTTGGCGCAAATACCATTAGGCCGCATGGGAACTGCGGAGGAAATCGCAGCCCAAGTAGCACTCCTTGCAAGCCCAAGAGCGGCATTTACTACGGGTACCAATGTAGTTATTGACGGTGGTCTAACAAAACGAATCCAATACTAGGAGGGCGTTATGCCAGAAGATTCCATATCCGTTTATCTGGTGGCCGCCGGTCAATACCACGACATCGATTTTGCTCGCTTGGAGATACTCAAACTGCTTGGAGAGGAAGGCCGTTTTCGAACGAAAGTCGCCACTGACTATGCTGATATGGAATCGATAAGAGCCTCGGACTTTCTCATTTCATACACATGCAATCTGATACCTACAGAAGAACAACAAGTGGCATTGCGAGAATATGTGCGTGACGGAGGTAAATGGTTTGCACTTCACGGTACCAATTCGATTCTCGAATTCACCGCTGAGGGCGTAAATAGTCCTGAAATCGCGCCGGTGCTTATGGAAACGCTGGGTACCCAGTTTATCGCCCATCCACCGATCCAAAAGTTCACCGTCAAAACCGCAGACGAAAATCATCCACTGGTTAAGGATATTGGTGAATTTGAGACAGACGATGAGCTCTACCTGTGCCGAATTCATGGGGATCTTCACCAATTGTTGTACACCGACTACACCGGAGAGGCCAAAGGCTTCATCGAGGATCAATGGCTAGATGATGATCCGCGGCCGGTTTACTACATTAACAAGGTTGGCGAGGGAGAGGTGCTTTATCTGAATCTTGGACATTGCAGAGGGCACTATGACATGAAACCAGTGGTTGACTATTATCCACAGGTTGAAAAAGGATCATGGGAAAGCGAACAATTTTATGAATTGTTACGACGAGGCATTCGCTATTGTGCCGGGTTAAACTCATGAGCAAACCTTTTAGATTCGCCATTCAATGTTTTAATGCCAGTTCTGGGGCTGAATGGGCTGGCAAGGTTCAAAGAGCAGAGGCACTTGGTTATTCCGCTTTCCACCTTGCCGATCACAT
>CAJXBG010000038.1 GCA_913050215.1 uncultured Gammaproteobacteria bacterium | reverse complement strand
GTTGATAGCTCGTTGATAGCGCGTTCATAGTCATGCACCCGCTGCGCAGTGGCGAATTGAAAGGCTCTTTATCAAATAACTAGAACAAAAGAGGGAAATAGATGTTTAGCGCTTCAGTCTTTCCCGAAGTATTTTTTCAAGCCGACCAACAAACCCGTTCACCCAAAACACTTTGTTTGATCCTTTTACAAGCAGCTCAGTTTGAATATCGGTACCTAAGACGAGTTGGTCAATTGGAATATCTTCTGCGTTGTCGTAGTGTTGCCAAACACCACGAGGTAAAGCGCTAGCCTGCCAGGCGTTAAATCCCTCTCCTACTGTCAGTACCCGACTCAAACCCGAGCACTGGGCTTGTATTGCACGGTGAGCATCGGCACTTCCATCACCCAACTCAAACATCTCACCGAGGATAGCAATTTTTGTCTCCGCAGATGATGCCCGCAAAGATTGCAAGGCGTATGCCATGCTCACCGGGTTTGCGTTATAACTATCATCAGTCAGCACGGTGTTACCAAGACGAATCTGATTGCCTCGCCCTTTGGGAGTTGTGATGGCCCCTAGCGAATTTATGGCGGCATGCAGATCAGCACCGAGCGCATGTGCTATCGCCAATGCTGCCAAAGAAGTGAGAACTCGGTGTTCTCCCTTTCCATCAAGCGCATAGGTATAGCTTTGTTTATCAATTGTTACTTCAACTTTTGTGACGCTACGATCCTGACCGGCATCAAAAATTCGACCGCGAACGCTAGCATTGTTACCAAAACCGAAAGTCACAATCTGGTGATTCTCCGCACTGTCGGGCACTAGGTCATCGGGCAACACCAGAATACCCTCTGGCCCAAGTCCATCGGCGATTGAGAGCTTCTCTTTTTTTATATGTTCCAAACTTTCAAACTGACCGATGTGTGCAGGCAACACATTTAATACAACCGCCACATCCGGTTTTACTAACTTTGTCAGGGGAGAGATTTCTCCTGGGTGATTCATCCCAACCTCAAAAACGCCGTATGCAGACTGACGAGGCATACGCGCTAATGACAATGGAACACCCCAATGGTTATTAAAGCTACCCACAGAAGCATGAGTGGTGGCTTGCGTTGAAAGGATTTCTTGTACCCATTGTCTGAGTGTCGTCTTTCCACTACTACCCGTAATTGCGACAACCTTGCCAGTCATCCTCGCCCTGCCCGCAGCGCCAATCTGCCAGAGTCCATCAAGCGTGTCGGAAACTAGCAGACGCTTTATTTCCGATTCAGAAGGGAGATCGACAGGCTTTGACACCATAAGACCGGACGCACCATTTTGTAATGCGGAAAGTATAAAGTCGTGGCCATCCAGCCCTTGACTACCTGAGGACTTAAACCGGGGTCCCGGATCGCCGGAAAGTGCAATGAACAGGTCATCTAAGACGACCGATCTTGAATCAATACTGATCCCGGTTACGCCGGTTTTGTCACCTGAGATAGACAACCCACAAGCCTGTTCCAACTCAGACCAAGTCCATAGGGCGTTATCTTTCGGCTTGCTAGTACTCAATCTCTTTTACTCTCACTTAGCTATCGAAATGCATGATGTCATACGTACTCACATGTTAACCGGATAACGGAAATTAGTCTTATCTGAGCGAGTAAGACACCAACTTCTTTCCCTGATTATCTCACTGGTATCCGCCGGATGCACAACCTTTGGCAGTCGAGATAGCAATAATCACTGTATATTAGAGTTAATCGTTAGAGCCGATAAGCTTTAGCTGGGGCCATTCGCTCCTGACAGCTTTACCAGGTCGCAACGAGTCCGGTAATGTAATGATCTGCATGAGAGATTTCGAAGCTCATACCACGAAACTTAAATATGTTGTCTGGGTCCCGTTCTCAACCGATTGGACCGGCACCAAGCGCTTTACTAGCTGCGTTTTGTTTTACCGCATTTTCCTCTGCAATCTCCGATTGTATCTGGGCTACCCGCTCTTCTGTCAGAGGGTAGTTCCACAAAAGGGGCATAGCGACGAATTTGAACAACGCGGGTATCACCGAATAAGTTACCGCTAGCATGATCAATGAAAATTGTGAGTTGGTCGTATTGACTGGATCGGCAAGAGAATCAAAACCCCAGAAAACCACCAGATTTGTACCAACAAATAATCCAAGAGCGTAAGCCAATTTTCGAGTCATGGACCAGATAGAGAAGTACGCTCCACCCTGTCGCTTACCTGTTTGAGCCGCATCAACATCGATCACATCCGCAGCCATCGCATAGGGTAATGCGGATAAGGCACCGATCGATGAACCTTTCAAACACATGATGATAATGAAAAACAGGAATTTACCGGTCGGTTTACCCTCGAAATAGCCGACCGCAGATGCGTAGGCTTCGTCGGGTAGAAAGACCAGAATATTCTTGATCTGAAATGCATCGAACCACTCGACCGGCGCAATCGCAATCAACGGAATCATACTGGACCAGAGTGCGTACCAACCAATTGCTACCATCGTAGCCCGGTGCTTACCGATGCGACGGGAAAGTTTGAACCACAGAGGTATCGCAACTAATTGTGAAACGAAATAAGGCGCTAGATAAAAGCCGAAGAGCGCACCTGCGAGTAACACATGCTTTACGAAAAAGAAGCTCAGCGTATTCGTCATCGCCGCACCAATCGTAGAAAACAAAAACACAATGATCAACCGCCGATAGGGTTCATTTTGCCAGACGTATTTAAAACTTTCTCTTAGGGGTAATGGATCCGCTTTTCTTTCCGTAACCGGATGTTCTGGCACGAAAAACAACATGTTGATGACCAACACTGGCATCACAATGGCTATTGCTAACGACAGGAAATAGACGCTGTCTGTCGGTTTATCGTAGCCGAAGAAGAAAATAATCGCCGGTGTAAACGCGCCAATCAAAGACCCGGTAACAGCAAACCCCTCTCGCCAGCTAGTAATCAGGGTTCGCTCGTTATAATCGCTGGATAATTCCGCACCCCAGGCGCTGTAGGGCACATCCTTAATTGTCGATCCGACATATATGATGACAAGCATCCCTAACATCCAGGGGTACCCGGAACTGAAGGTCGTACCAAAGAACGCAATATCAGTAAACTCGATGGGGGGAATGAACAGCATGCAGATGCCGAGTATATAAATCGGGGTCCCTAGCAGTATGAATGGTTTTCGACGCCCCCAACGTGTTCGAACACGGTCGGAAAGCAAACCAACCACAGGGTCTGTGACACCATCGAATAATCGGGCGAGCACAAGCACGATTCCCACAAAAGCAAGGCCAAGACCAAAGCCCTCTGAATCTGCATAAACCGCGGGAAGAAAAACCGCCATAGGTAAACCGACCATGGCGAGTGGCGTTGCGGGCGCGCCATAAGAACCCAGTATCCACTTGGTCAGTGGTGGTCGCTCGGCATCACGTTTGCGAGACTCTTCAAAAGTCAGTTCTTCGGCCGATTCTGACGTCCCCGTATTGCTCATTCGCTCGCTTCCCCTATCAGCGTGAGCATTGACTGTACCGTATTTTCTATATCAGGCCCACGAGATTTCGAACATACGCTAGAAATCAACGGCCTCGATGCGCCTCCGCTTTCTCCCGCAGCAAGTATTTTTGAACCTTACCAGTGGAGGTTTTAACCAAGGGCCCGAAAATGATGGTTTTTGGTACTTTGAATCTCGCTAAATGCTCCCGACAATAATCAATGACCTCGCTTTCGGTTAACAATTGTCCTTCCTTTAGCGCCACAAAAGCACAAGGGGTCTCACCCCATTTCGCGTCTGACTTTGCAACCACAGCAGCCTCAAGTATTGCTGAATGTTGAAATAAGACGTCCTCGATCTCGATACTCGAAATATTCTCGCCGCCGCTGATGATGATGTCTTTTGAACGATCTTTAATTTGGATATATCCATCGGGATGGCAAACGGCAAGATCTCCCGAATGAAACCAACCACCCTCAAAAGCGGCCAAGGTTGTTTCCTGATTCTTGAGATAGCCTTTCATCACAATGTTACCGCGCATAAAAATTTCACCTTGGGTTTCGCCGTCCCAGGGTACAGGCTCCAGAGTTTCGGGGTCACCAACCATTGTTTCACCAGCAAGCATTGAGGAGACGCCCTGCCTTGCTTTCAGGCGTGCTTTCTCCGCGGCACTGAGGTGATCCCACTCCGATCGCCAAGCTGAAACCACCATGGGTCCGTAGGTTTCCGTCAAACCATACACATGTGTCACGCGGAAACCCATAGACTCCATACCCTCGATAACCGCAGCGGGGGGTGCAGCACCGGCAGTCATGACACTGATTTCATGTTCAATACCCTGCTTTAACTCATCTGCCGCATTGATCAATGAATTCAGAACCACTGGTGCCCCGCAAAAATGTGAGATGCGATTTTTCCTGATCGCTTCAAAAATGGCGTCTTCGCGGACATGACGCAGGCATACCGTTGTGCCGGCGACGGTGGCTAGCGTCCATGGAAAGCACCAACCATTGCAATGAAACATGGGCAGGGTCCATAAATATCGAGGATGAAGACCCATATCCCACGTCAGTGCGTTATTCGCTGCGTTCAAGTAGGCGCCGCGATGATGATAAACCACCCCTTTGGGATTTCCTGTAGTGCCCGAAGTGTAATTCAACGAAATAGCATCCCATTCATCATCAGGCAAGGACCAATCGAATATTTCGTCACCGGTTGCCAGCATCTCGTTAAAGGTCATAGAACCTACCTGCTCCCCTTCTGTAAACAGCGGGTCTTCGACATCCAAGACAAGGGGATTCGAGTTCGCTAAATCAAGCGCACTTGCGGTGACGCTTGAAAACTCAGCATCGGTGATAAACACTTTGGCCTCGCCATGATCGAGGATAAAAGCCACAGTTTTATCATCAAGGCGGGTATTGATCGCATTCAATACGGCACCAGTCATCGCTACAGAAAAGTGCAACTCAAACATCTCCGGGATATTTGGCAACATCACGGCAACGGTGTCGCCTTTGCCAATGCCGGCTTTACTTAACGCTGAAGCAAATTTGATACACCTTTGGTAGGTCTCTTCCCAATTCTGAACAAGATCACCGTGAACGATTGCCGGATATTCAGGGTACAATGTTGCGCTTCGCTTCAAATAACTGAGCGGAGATAGTGCCTCGTAATTCGCCGCGTTCTGAGGAAGGTCTGTCTCATAAATATTTGCCATCTTGCCTAGTTTCTCCTGATTTTTTTCTCTTTAACCCGTTTCTATAACCCTTGAAATTTACTTCAAGTAACGATGCTTGCTACCGAGTAGAATTGAGTAAAAGGTATCATTTATGGCTCGTCAAAACACTGAAAAGTAAGCTAGCATGAGACGCCTGGCGAGATCAGGCATGCAGACAGTACGACAAGTAGAGAGGATAGCAAGAGGAACCCATCCGTCTCGTACTTAAGCTATGCTAATATTCTATCTTCTAACCTAGTAAAGCAGTAAAGCGTATGAGAAACATTGTTAGTGGCATCTGGAACGGTCTGACTTGGTTGAGGGTTTTTGTACTTAACCTTATCTTTCTCTTTCTTATTGTCTTGGTTGTCATCGGGGGTTTCTCATCCAAAGAGTCCATCATAGTCCCTGAATCAAGCGCACTGATCATTAACCCAACGGGCAATATCGTTGAGCAAAAAAGACCGGTAGATCCACTCGCCGGGTTGCTAAATACTGACGCAACTCAATACGAAAGCGAAACATTACTGAGCGATCTTTTGGCTGCGATTAACGAAGGCGCCAATGACCAGCGTATCAAGATACTAGTGCTTGACCTTGATTCGCTTCAAGGCGCCACCTTGGCTCAAGTGAGTGACCTTGGCGCTGCTCTAGATGCCTTTAAAACAACGGGCAAATCCGTTTACGCTTGGGGTGGTGGCTATACTCAAAGCCAATATTTCCTGGCAGCCTACGCCGACAAAATATTTGTAAATGACACGAGTTTACAAGTCTTTGGTGGCGTATTTATGACCGGGCTTGGCGTCTATCCGACATTTTATAAAGAAGCGCTCGACAAACTCAAAGTTACCATGCACGTTTTCAAAGTCGGCACCTATAAGGGTGCTGTTGAGCCATTTCTCAGAGACGATATGTCTAGTGAATCAAAGGAGGCCAACCTAGGTTGGCTGACAGTTCTCTGGGACAACTACGCAAAAACCATTACAGAAAAACGCGGCATCTCACGCACCGAATTTGATCAATACATTAGTGAATACGACACTTTACTCGCCGAAGCTGCCGGTGATGCCTCTTTACTTGCAGTTCAGCGAAAACTGATAGATGAACGAATATCACCACAAAAGTGGACAGAGCACCTGCAGGACATCGTCGGTAAAAATGGGGCCAACTTTAATCAAATTGATTTCCGACAATACCTCGCCGCAACTCGTCCCGCGATCAGCGCCACTAACCCGGCCGTTGACAAAATTGCCATTATCAAAGCCAAAGGCACAATCTACGATGGGTACCAACCTGAAGGCACAATTGGGGGTGATTCCCTCTCCAAACTGATCATCAAAGCCCGTGAAGACAATACTGTAAAGGCGCTGGTACTTCGGGTCGACAGTCCGGGTGGCTCTGCATCTGCATCAGAGAAAATTCGCTATGAACTTTCACAATTGCAGGAAGCGGGCAAACCCGTTGTCGTTTCCATGGGATCCTACGCTGCCTCAGGAGGCTATTGGATATCGGCAACAGCGAACAAAATATTCGCTTCAAAGAATACCGTTACCGGCTCGATCGGAACTTTTATGGTCTTCCCAACATTTGAAAAGAGTTTCGCAGAATTAGGAATTCACTCGGATGGTGTAGGCACAACGCCCCTGGCGGGAGCAATGAACCCTTTTAATGCTCTGAATCCAATCATGAAAAACACATTAGAGCTCTCAATCAGGAATACCTACGCTAAATTCATTTCACTTGTTGCCAAGGGTCGCAGCATGAGCGTAAGAGAAGTTGATGCGATTGGCCAAGGAAGAGTTTGGGCTGGTGCTACAGCTCTCGAGTTAGGATTAGTCGACGGCATCGGTAACCTGGAGGATGCTATTCAATCTGCGGCAACACTTGCCAGTGTCACCGAATTCCAGAGATATCATATTGAAAAACAACTCACACCGAAAGAATTGTTCCTCAAAGAAATCATGAACAGTGAGGCCGCAGCGAACCTTATCCTCGCGCTCAACTTTAATATTGACTCACGTTTTTTTCAGCGCATCACAGCCGAACTTGAACCTTTCATGCGCATGAGTCAATCACCTGGTGTTTACCTTCACTGTCTTGCCTGCAAGGTTCAATAGCGGCTAACGACAGCTAATAGTGTTCAACTGTGCTTAAGCGATGGATGAGAATAGCCGCTCGTTGTATTAGTAACGGCAAGGTAGCCAGATCAATACTCTCGTCAAGAGTATGAGCGCCATTTCCCTCGGCCCCAACACCGTCGATGACATCGACATAACCAGCAACAAATGAAACATCTGCGGCACCTCTTTTACCTGGATCGAAAGCCACGACTTCACCCTGATCAAGATCTACACTGACCCCACTCAGATTTGCTAGAACTGCCATATTTCCTTCTGTGGGCGGCATTGAAGGGTAACCGTCCTGGAAAGTGATTTGTGCTGAAGTTTTTGGCAGGTGATTGTTTTCGGCAATTGCCTTCATTCGTGCTCGGGCAGAGGCTTCCTGCGCCGGTGATATGGTACGCAAACCGCCGTGCACCACAACGGACTGTGATACAACATTTGTTTTGCCAAAGGTACCACCCTTATTCTGTGAAGGGTCATAATCCACATCCGTACCTCCCAAAATAACACCGGGATTAAAGGTAAGATACTCCTCACCCGTCAACTGCTCATGGAACTGATTCAAGATTCTCGCAGCCTCAAAAATTGCGCCGCTGCCTACTTCGTCATTAAAAATCCCAGCAGAATGCGCGCGCTTACCGGTTACGTCCAGACGCCAACCACTCGATCCTCGCCTTGCTACCGTTGCGGCGTTGAGACTTGTAGCAATCTCGAAACCCAATGCGATATCGCATCGTTTAGAGGCTTCAATCAAATGATAACGGCTAATAGATTTTGGACTTCCGGATTTTTCCTCGTCGCCGATAAGTGCCACGATCAGGTTCAGATCATCCAGCACGCCAACTTCCTTTAGCGCTTTCAATGCATAGAGAATCACGACATCTCCCCCTTTCATATCGTTGACACCAGGTCCGGTTGCGTGGTCACCCTGTCGATCAAATTTCTGAAAAGGACTATCGAGTTCAAATACGGTATCAAGATGACCAATCAACAGCAGACAACGACTGCCGCTTTCTCCTGCGGTCTCGGCAAAAAGGTGTCCTGCACGATTAACTTCACTCATATCATGCCAAGTTGTTGTTAGACCAAGATGCTGAAACTCCTCTGCAAAAACCTCGCCTACCGCTTTAACCCCCAAATGATTCATCGTTCCGCTGTTGATATTCACCGTTCTCGCCAACAACGCAATCGCTGATTCCTTGTCTCTCTCCGCGATAGCGATGATCTTGTTTTCGAGTTCAGTCAGGTCTGCTGTCACAAGCTCTGCACCGAATAACAAAAACAACACTAAGAACAACCGATAGAATCTACCCAAACTAATACTCCTCTTACTAAGTTACTTTTGTCGACACTGAGCCACAGATTACTCCGTTCAGGTTCATTCAGCTATCGTTCATCACCCGCGGGTAAACTCGTTCTAGTTAAATACTGAAACAAAATCACAGTTAATGTAGTTGGGGTATTTTCGGTGAAGACGACAGCAATATACTCAATCAGCGACATATTTCGCGTTATCGCAGGCACAACTCTAGGATTGATCCTGTTCCTTGACGCCCAGGCTGAAGCAAAGCTCGTGTCCCATACCCCAACTACGAAAACCTCTACTGTTGTCACAGTCGATCACGCCAAAAATAGTCAGATGGAAAGTCTAGAGCCCAGCGCACTGAACGACCACTACTTGAACCGAGAAACGCCGAAGCAAACCATCTCTGGATCCGCTGACGTGACTGAACTTGACTATGATCACTGTCACTTTAACGAATCTCACCAGCATCATCACTGCTATGAGGCCGAGGAACATACGCACGAAGAGACCAACGCTTATACGAGCTACCGCACTAGCAGACCTACGAGAAGATATTACACATCAACCGGTCATCATCGCAGCTACAGACACTCAGCATATGAACATGCTTCGCGCCGGTATGCCGAACACACAAAAAGAGATAGTTGGAACGCTATTGCGCTCGGGTTGGTGATCGGATCACCACTCGCATACTCCCACAACCATCTTAAAAGAGGTCGATACGGAAGCCGTTACCGCGGCCACCGCAACGGCAGTTATCACCCTCGAGGCTATCGTGACCGTGGCTATCGTGACCGTGGCTATCATGACCGTGGCTATCATGGTCGAGGTTACGATAAACGTGGTCATCATCACAGAGGCAACCCGCATGGAGGCGGCAATAGACGTGAGCGCCACTAGTGATAGCAGCTACAATCGCAATTGGTTATCGCTACCACGCCAGAATGCTTCTATTGCTCGATTGAGTTGCGCTGGGCTTTTAACCCCTTCCATTTCCCAGTGACTGGGCAACAGCCTTCGATAGCGATGTTCGTTAAACCGATTGTCAACAAGACACAAAATGCCTCTATCGCTCTCACTTCTGATGAGTCGACCCGCCGTTTGAAGGACCCGATTAATTCCGGGATATTGATAGGCAAACTCGAACCCCGTGCCCGTCACGTGATTTTTATCGGGCTCCGGCGTTTCATCTAATTGAAGCTCACCATCAAAGTAGTGTTTGATCAAATCACGCTCAATGCCTAATTGCGGCAAACCGACACCAACGACAACCACACCTATCAACCGGTTACCTTTTAGATCTATACCTTCGCCGAACACGCCACCCATAATAGCAAAACCGACCAGCGTTTCCTGAACCCCACTCTCTGACCCCGGCGTTTCAAACATCTCCATAAATCCGGTTCGTGCAGCGTCATCCATGGCAGGTGCCTGGCAGACGGTATTGAATTGAGGAAACCGTACGGAGAAAGTCGCCAGCACTTCATTTAGATAGACATAGGAAGGAAAGAAAATCAGATAATTACCCGCTCGGTGACCGACCACATCAGCGATAAGGTTAACCAGATCATCCAGACTATTATCCCTATCACGATAGGTGGTTGATATATACCGAGGTACAAACACGCCGAGATGAGCGGGGTCAAAAGGCGCTGGAATTTTATACCAATTCGCCTCTTCAGAGATGCCCATCAAAGACTGAAAATAAGGTTGGGGACCCATCGTCGCCGAGAAGCATACTGCGGCAAAGCTTCTTTTTAACCCGGCAGAGAGACCCGGGGCAGGATTGATGTTATATAGTTTCACAATCGTCTGGCCGGAGCGACGTATGATCAAGCAGCTGTAGTTACTATTGTAAAGCTCCCCCAACCTCAAAAAACGCAAGCAATCGAAATAGGCACTAAGCAAACCTTCTTGCATGATCGCATTCTGGTTTTGGGGTAGAGGATGCTCGTGTAGCCACTCCTCTGCCGCATCACAAAACTTTTTGAGAGACGTTGCAAGCCGGTCAGGATAGGTTTCTAGTAATAGATAACCATCGGCTTCAAGCCTCTCTTTATTGGGACGAATGAGGTTAAGAATCTCTCGATTGACAGCATTCAGGCACTTTGACACAAGCGGCAGAGCATACTTCTGATCTCTTTTATGGGCCAACAATGTCTCTTTCACCAGCTCTGCAGAAAACATATCACGGCCACGATCAACCAAATTATGCGCTTCGTCGATCAGAAACCCATATTTACCATGCGCTTCGTCTGCGTTTGAATCAAGGAAGTAACGGCGCAGATAGACCGCGGGGTCAAAAACATAATTATAGTCACAAATCACCATGTCAGCGATTTCAGACAGATCCAGTGACAGTTCGAAAGGACAGATTGAAAACTTGTGACCTAATGCTTCTATGACGCCTTTTGTCAGCGAATTCCCTTTCTCTAACACCTCTTCAAGTACTGCCGGAAGCTTATCGTAATAACCCTTAGCATAGACGCAATGTTCCGCATCACAGGGTGCGCCTGGCGTGAAGCAAATTTTTTCTTTTGCGGTCAAAGTGATGTCTCTGAAGACTAAACCCTGACCTCGCAAGTCATCTAATGCGGCAGCTGCCATTGACTGCCCCGAGGTTTTCGCTGACAAGTAAAACAATTTATCGTAGCCATATTCACTCATCGCCTTAAGCGAAGGAAAAATGCTGGCCATAGTTTTTCCAATTCCAGTGGGCGCCTGCATGACAAGTTGCTGGTGATTTTTCATCGCCTGATAGACGCTAACGGCCATTTCACGCTGACCTTTTCGATAGCGTTTAAAGGGAAAGTCTAAGGCTGTAAGCGTATCGTTCCGAAGCGTTTGCCATGCCAAGTATTTCCTGCGCCATCGAGCATAGCGACGCAACATTTCATCAAAGCTCGCTGCGAGATCTGCACATGACCAGTTCTCTTCCTGCAAATATTCAACACCATCATCGAGGTTGTAATAACATAGCTTAATCACCAAATTCTGCTCGTTAGACAGATGCTGTTTCAATGCCAGAAGATGCGCATAAACTCTCGCCTGACCCCAGTTCAGCCGGGTAATGTTTTCGGGAATCTGACTAACATCCATACGCGTGGTTTTGATCTCTTCAACCCAGACAATTCTATCGGTTGCACCGGTCACCGATGGTTCCAGTTGGTATCCATCAACCCGACCCACGATCTCAATAGCCAGCCCCTCGACTTCAAAAACACCAGAAACTTTCTCTTCAGCGACATACCCCTCGCCTCGGGAACGCTGAACTTTCTGATGTCCCTTAATACCTTCCTGAGCAGAACTTCGAGATGAAAAGCGAAAATTGAGATCACCGGTGCGTTCCGTTTTCTCAACAAGTTCGCGCACTGCTAGCTTGATGTCAGTTTGGCGGTCCATGCGAGATATGGTTGTCTCTGTTAACGCCATTGCACGTTCACCACTTCGAAGGGCAACTTTACTTGCTCAAAGTGGCGAATCCACCGACTCTGATTTGCCTGAAGTTTGTCGCCCGGACCTTTTACTTCAACTAACTGGTAACCACCCGTATCGGGAAAAACAATCAGGTCAGGCAGCCCGCTTCTGTTAGATCGCAGGTCGACTAGGAGCCGCTCAAAAACACTCAATAAGTGCTTGGCGGGAATCCTCTCTAAGGCCAATTGAAGCAATGATCGATCGATTACCTGCCAGTTGACCAGAAAATTGGCGATGTATCTTTTATCATCAAAGGTTTCAAACGCTCGCGCGCTCAACACGGTCCCATCTTCGATTGCGAGCAGACGAGCAGCGATAAGTTCTTCTCGTTGTACCCTAAATAGAGACGTAAATAGATCCACCGGCCCGCGTTGAAAAGGGTTAAAAAAGACGCCTTTAATTGGCGCAAAAATGATATCCCAAAACACTAAACCAAAAAGACCTGTAAAAAGCGCGTTCTCAACATACACTGCGCGATGTCCATTTGACTCGTACCAGCATCGGGTAGCTTCTTCGACACGTCGTCCCTGTTCAAACTCAATTTCCAGGATATGCGATGCAGGAGTCAACGGTTCAAATACAGGATATATCTCAGGTATGGTCAATTTGTTTTTCTTCAGAATCCGTCGACCGAATTTAGCCGCAAATTCAAATTCAGCTTCATCCTCAGGTGCTGCAATGATCTGCTCACAACAGAGAAGCGCCTCGCCCGAATTTTCAAATACCGAATGATACATTCTTGCCTGCCGTTCTCTCGCTGGCGCTGAGGCTGATAAGCCGAACAACCGAAGTGCCTCATGATGCTGGTCGAGTCGCTCAAGCTGTCTAGCTATTCGATTCACGACTTTATCTCGTCGTCTTCGCAACGACGGTTCATCTATCAAGATTGTCATATCGGCAATTTGCAACAACGCTTCGAGATCGTTGCTTTCGATAGAGAGATAAGCAAGCTCGCTCAAATGGTATAACTGCATCGTGTCATCAATGATTTCACGCCGGGAAAAGAAACGTGTGTCCTTGTCAATCAAGTAACCCTCAAATTGTTTGACGCCAAGGTCATTCAACACAAATTCGGTAAAATCCTGATGCATATTGCCAAAAAACAACAATTTGAGTAATTCCAGATGCTCTGCTCCTAACGGTTCATAAACGCTAAATTGCAGTTCACGGCGAAAGTCTTCAATTGAAAGATGCTCAGCTCCCAACTCGAGTAACACATGTTTGCTGATTTGGCCTGAGGGAGTGTCAAATTCAAGATAGGTATTAAGCAAGGATTCAAGCTCAACTTTAGATAGTAAAGCCAAGAAATCTTCGACGTTATTTCCATCAATCGGTTTATCTCGAGTGTAGATCGCGAACAAACCCGATTTTTTCAATTGCACGGCAGCCTGATCAATCGCTTCAATTTCAGGATATTTAAGCTTATCGCTGCGAAAAAACGGCCCTTTGCGCAGCATCAGTCTCGCGTAAAGACGCTGCGCATTTTCGTCCAAAAATTGGAAGGCATCGATATAATCCTTCTCGTTGTCCGTTAACAGATCCTGATAGCGACTTTCAACAAACGTCAGTACACATCGAAAATTTTTGAGGTAATAATCTTCCGGCAAGATGACGCCGTTGGCCTGAGCGGAACGATTGTTAGGGGGATTTTGATCAGCCACACGAGTAGGCTCATGACTTATTTTCTAGCAAGATAACTGTATTTATATACAGTGTCAAACTTGACCCAAGAACGCGTTCCGAGGGCCTCAAATCAGCGACTTAGGTTGGATGAAAGCCCAGACACTAAACTGATGATCTCCGCCGCGCTTGGTATCTAATCAAAGTCGAGTGTAAATGCGTTCCGTTTGAGTGAGAGGGTCTGTTTGAGTCATTTCGCGCTTACTCGAAAACATAATGACACGTTTCTGACTGCCACCATTGGTAAAAGTAAGCTGATTTCCGGTAAGCGCGTAAGGTACCGGTGCACTATCCCCAACTTGTACCGTGGTTTGCGTATATTCGACTATGAGCTCCACGCCCGCAATATCAACCTGCCACTTACCTAGCAGTTGCTCAGCGGGATTAGCATTCAAATTTACACACCCATGGAGCAATGCCAAAACCATACTTATCAAAACCAGCTTTCTAATCCACATTGATTTCGTTCCCTTGGATGATCCTTTGCGTTCGAAAAAGATACACTACCTTCTCGAATTCAGCCACTTTTGAATGCGTGTCCTGTGAGTTAATATTATTTTCCAAGCTTTTTCGGAGACAAAGCGTGACCATCGAGAACGAAGAAGATCTAAGAAAACTCAAAATCATTAGTCGGATTGTCTATGAGACGCTGATGATCATGCGTAAGCATCTGAAACCTGGTATCAGTACGCTCGAACTCGATGAAATTGGCAGAAAGAACCTAAACAGATATGGCGCCAATTCCGCACCAAAAGTCACCTATGATTTTCCCGGCTATACCTGCATTAGTATCAATGAGGAAGCAGCGCACGGTATTCCTTCTGAACGTATTGTTAAACCCGGTGACGTTGTCAATATTGACGTCTCAGCAGAACTTGATGGCTACTTTGGTGATACCGGCGGCACCTTCCCTGTACCGCCTGTTGATCCAAGAATTGAATATCTGTGTCAGTCGACAAGAACAGCGCTCAAAAACGCAATGAAAGTGGCCCGTGCCGGCGCAAAAGTAAACCAAATTGGTCTCGCAATTGAGAAGACCGCGAAACGCGCGGGTTTTGTGACGATTAAGGACTTAGGCAGTCATGGCATTGGTCGAGGATTACACGAAGAACCCAACTTCATCGCCAATTTCTATGACAAAAATGACACACGCCGATTAGAAGAGGGTCAGGTCATCACTATCGAACCCTTTCTTTCAACGGGCAGCGAGTCCACTACAACGGCCCTTGACGGCTGGAGTTTGTGTACGGCACCAGGAAATTTCTCCGCCCAGTACGAGTACACAATGGTAATATCCAAAAACAAACCTCTCGTGCTTACGACGCTTTAACATCGCTGAAAAATAGCGTCGTTCGCATGCCAGACTCATCAATCATCAAGCCAACAATCGATTTGGTGAAAATCGGTTTGATAACAATCGGTTTGGTAACAATCGGTTTGGTAACAAGGTATATCAGTCACCCAGTAGTTAACACCATTGATTAAGGCGCGGCCCTACCCAAAGTATCGCGCTTAGGATGAATGGTGATTCTTGGAAGCGTCACTTGGAGCTTCCTTGTCTGCAAGGATGTGCTGCCACTTACCAGACTCAAAACGCCTTACAAGCATCACAGCTTTAACAACGTAATCGGCGATCAGAGCGCCATAGATGTACTCGACAGGCAAATCCATCAACATGAATAAAAATGCAAGACCCACCCTGACGCCTATCAAGCCGACTAAAGTTGCAACCAATGGGAAACGAGTGTCCCCTGCCCCTCTCAGACACCCACCCAAAGTAAATTCGATGGCCATCAGCGGCTGCGATATACCGAGCATATAAATAAAGATAACCGTCAGCTTTACAACTTCATCGTCATCAATGAGAAAACGGGCTATTTCGGACGCGGCGACGACAATTACAGCACCCAGCACCACCATGCTTATTGCTGCCAATCTGGTTGCCCGCCAACCCTGACGCCTTGCACCCACTGGATCTTTGGCGCCCAGATGCTGACCAACCAGTGTCGCACCGGCAATCGAAAAACCAAACCCCACAACAAACGACATTGATAGAATTTGAACCCCGATCCCATAAGCGGCAAAGGCTGCAGTACCATATTTGGCAACCAGCCACAGGAAAGCCAGAAAGCCGGCTTGAAACACAAACTGCTCTAGTCCTGCGGGATAACCAATATCCACCAGTTTCTTTATTCGAGCGCGAGTCAGGGAGCTTATCCCCCCAATACCAATCACCAGCATATGTCGCCGCCAGAGAATCAACAATATGATGGCGCCAACGAGAAACGACAGACCGTTTGCGATGGCTGCTCCCGGGACGCCCATTTGGGGCAAACCAAATTTCCCGTAGACCAGCACATAAACCAACACCAAATTAATCAGGTTAGTGATGACCCCGATCCAAAGCGGTGTTTTAGTATCTCCCGCGGCCCGCAGAGCTGCGCCAAGCACCATGTTAATCGCAAAGGCGATATTGAAGTAACTGAGCCAACGAATAAACTCGCCTGCTTGAATAGTTGTCTCTTCGTCGAGACCAAAAACGCTCGCAATTTCCCTTGAGAATAGAATGCAGGGCAACATCAGAATAATCGCGACACTATTTCCTATCCACAAAGAGGCACTGGTTATTTTTGCCGCCTCATCTGGATCTTTGGCACCAATTGATCGCGCAACCAAGGCTGTTGTGCCGGCCGAAATAGCCATGAGGATAGCTTGTAGGGCGAAGAAAATTCTGTGCCCCGTGGTCACTGATGCTACCGCTGAAGCACCCAGCTCTCCGACAATTTTAATACTGGCGATACCAATTATCGAAAATAGGAGGTTACTAAGAATCGCGGGCCAGGCAAGCTCCCAAATACTCAGGGACAATTTACTGGAATCGACCGACTCTTCTACCTCGGATGTATTAGAATTAGTCATTTAATATCCTGGAGAGCTGCGCATGAAGGCGACAAGCGGCGCGTAACTTACACCAATATGATTGTTAGTGTCAAAGTAGGAGCAACATGAGTAAAACTGCAACCATCATCGGCGGCGGCCACAATGGCCTCGTGTGCGCCTGCTATCTCGCACGTGCCGGCCTCGACGTCACCATTCTTGAACGGCGTTCCATTGTCGGCGGCGCCGCAGTCACAGAGGAATTTCATCCTGGCTATCGGAATTCTGCAGCGAGCTACACCGTCAGCCTTCTGCATCCCAAAGTAATTTCTGACCTGCACCTTCACGACCATGGCATGAAAATCCTCGAGCGACGCGTCAACAACTACCTACCGCTGTCTTCCGGTGATAGCCTAATCAGTTACCCTGACGCCAATCAGTTCCACAGTGAAATTGCCCGCTTTTCAGCGCAGGATGTCAGGCAGCTCAAAAAATACAATGAGACACTTGACGCCGTCGTGCCCGTTATCAAGGACTTAATGCTGGTCACGCCACCTTCTATCGTCGATCACGGATTCGCTGATATCAGCCGGTATTTCCATCTCAGCAAGCAATTCAGAAAACTCAATACAAGCCAGAAGCGATTGCTGTTACGTTTGTTTTCAATCAGCGCCGGTGAAATGCTGGACGACACCTTCGAGTCAGATCCGATCAAGGCGCTATTCGGGTTCGATGCTATCGTGGGCCACTTTGCCAGTCCTTACGCGCCAGGTTCCGCATACGTTTTACTTCACCATCTAGTCGGTGAAGTGAATGGTAAACAAGGATTATGGGGGCACTCTGTTGGCGGCATGGGTGCAATCACCCAAGCCATGGCTCGGGAAGCGACTTCTCTGGGTGTCAAAATTGAACTTGAAGCGGAAGTCGAGAATCTGGAAATTAGTCATAAGAAAGTACAGGGTATCACCCTGAAAAGTGGCCGGGTCATCAAGTCAGATATCACTGTCGCCAACGTCAATCCGAAGCTGCTGTTTAGTGATCTGATTGAAGCATCTGATCTTAGCGGCGATACAAAGTCCCATTTTGATACTTACAAATGTCAAAGTGGGACTTTCAGAATGAATGTCGCACTTTCTGCGCTCCCGAATTTTGCCGCCAGAACGGCCCCACATGTGCTAGAGGCCGGCATTATCATGGCACCTTCATTAGATTACATGGATAAAGCCTTCACCGACGCAAGATTGGGCGGCTGGTCACAGCAGCCCATCGTCGAAATGCTTATTCCAAGTATCGTCGATGATTCTCTGGCCCCTGCAGGGCATCATGTCGCGAGTCTTTTCTGTCAACAATTTGACCCCTCACTTGGCCAGAACTGGGATTTACATAGAGAAAAAGTTGCAGACCTGATTCTCAACACAGTCGAAGAATATGCACCCGGATTCAAGCAAACGATCATTGCCAGACAAATCCACTCTCCCTGGGACCTAGAGCAGAAATTTGGACTGAACGGCGGCGATATCTTTCACGGCAGATTGAGCCTTGACCAGCTGTTTTCCGCGCGGCCGATGCTCGGCATTGGAGATTATCATACGGAATTCAAGAATTTGTATCTCTGCGGGTCCGGCACTCATCCCGGCGGAGGTGTCAGCGGATTGCCCGGTCATAATGCCGCTCGTGAAATCATTCGCAGTTTGTAGCATTGAAACCATGGCTGAGGCCATCACCCCAAGAATCCATAGACGTATTTAGCTTTAACGGAGACTAACGTGATGATGGGTCGATGATTCTGGGCAGGATCAAGTCCCGATGGCAGGCAAAAACGCTCTCAGTTTTTCTAGCCCGAATACTTTTGGAAGGCAAGCACAGCATTAGTGCCACCGAAGCCAAAGCTGTTGGACATCACGGTTTGCAGACCGGCATCGTCAATACGTTCAGTGACAATGGGTGCACCTTCCAACAAAGGATCCAGATTGTCGACATTGGCAGAGGCACAGATAAAATCGTTTTCTAGCATAAGCAGCGAATAAATCGCCTCATGCGCACCCGCGGCCCCGAGAGAATGTCCCGACAAGGACTTGGTAGAACTGATTCTTGGCACGCTGTCGCCAAAAGCCCGCTTGATTGCATTAATCTCTGGTGGGTCACCTGCCGGTGTACTTGTTCCATGGGCATTGATGTAGTCGATCTTGCCATCAATCGTCGACATGGCTTCCACCATCGCGCGCTCTGCGCCTTCACCTGAGGGTGCTACCATATCGTGACCATCTGATGTTGCAGCATAGCCGACGAGTTCTGCGTAAATTTTTGCGCCTCTAGCCTTCGCATGTTCGAGCTCTTCAACCACGAGGAAACCTCCGCCCCCTGCAATGACAAATCCGTCTCGATCTGCGTCATAAGCCCTAGACGCAGTAGAAGGTGAGTCGTTTCTTGCTGTTGAAAGCGCACCCATTGCATCAAACAGAGAAGTCATGCTCCAGTGTTCTTCCTCACCACCACCGGCGAAGACGATATCCTGTTTACCTAATTGAATTAATTCAGCCGCGTGACCAATGCAATGCGCGCTGGTCGAACAGGCAGAAGTCATCGAGTAGTTGACACCCTTGATTTTGAAAGCTGTCGCCAAGCAGGCTGACACCGTAGACCCCATCGTACGAGTTACGCGGTATGGTCCAATTCGTTTGAGTCCCCTCTCCCGAAGAATGTCACCAGCCTCGATGATATTTGAGGAGGACGCGCCGCCAGAGCCAGCAACCAATCCGCTGCGGAAATTCGAGACCTGCTCTTCAGTCAACCCGGCATCTTCGATCGCTTCCTGCATGGAGATATATGAAAAAGCAGCCGCATCACCCATGAAACGAAGCAGCTTTCTATCAATCAATTCAGAAGTATCTAGATCGATGCTACCGGCAATATGACTGCGCAAGCCCATTTCTTCATAAGCTGGTTGGAACTTAATACCGGACTTCGTTTCTCTGAGGGATTGGAGAGTTTCTGCCTTATTGTTGCCCAGAGGAGAAACCAGCCCCATACCTGAAATAACGACACGTTTCATATCACTATCCAAAATCGTCTAATGAACTAAAGAGGCCGACCCGAATGCCATCAGCTGTATAAATCTGTTCTTCGTCTGCCAGCACTCGTGCATTAGCAATGCCGAGTACGGTGCGTCCTTCTCTCACTCTGGTGAGATCAATCTCGTAGGAAACTTTCTTAACGGTTGGTAGCACCTGTCCGCGGAATGCCACTTTGTCGCAACCCAGTGCCCGCCCGTAACCCCAATTACCTTTCCAGGCAAGATAAAAGCCTACCAATTGCCATAACGCATCGAGTCCAAGGCACCCTGGCATCACTGGGTCAGATACAAAATGTACATCAAAGAACCAGAGATCAGGATGCACATCCAGCTCCGCTCGAATCTGTCCTTTGCCTTTAATCCCGCCGGTTTCGTTAATTTCGGTAATCCTGTCCACCATCAGCATTTCATTGATAGGTAGCTGTGCTCTGCCAGGCCCAAAAAGTCGGCCGTGCCCACACTCAATCAGGTCTTCTTTCGAAAAAGAATGCTTGTCTGTAAGACTTCTATCTTTCGGACGTATCTCGGGATTAGCGGAAAAGTCGCTTGATGGGCTACTTGATGAGCTGTCTGATGTAGATTCTTTCATAAAATTTACGAAATCGGCTCAGCGTTCAAACCTATTCACTTTCACCTGTGGTATAAAATTTTTCGCGATTATATCACTGGTGAAGCAAAAGAAAACAAAGCAATATCAACGAATAATGGACAAACATCCATTATTGACCTACTGTCCTACCTCATAAAAAGTGTCTAGGAATACAAATTTCGGACACGCCCTCAACATCGCTGTTGGGTCAGTCTCGCAACACCAGAAATAGAAAAGGAACAAGCTATGTCGTTAGCCATGTCGATTGAAGAGAGAGAACAATTTCTTTCTGACCTACACGTCGGTTTGATTAGCATACCCAGATCGGCAAGAGGTCCCCTCACTGTACCCATATGGTACGACTATGAACCAGGCGGTGCCCCCTGGATGATTACCGAACTCAATTCACTTAAAGGCCGTTATTTGCAAAAATGTGACCGAATATCTCTATGTGTTCAAAACGAATCTTTGCCGTACAAGTACGTTACCGTAGAGGGCCCGTTCGAGTATCGTAAATCTGATAAGGATCAGCTATTGGCCATGGCCACCCGCTACCTTGGCGAAGAACAGGGCGCGCTTTATGCTTCCTCCCCACCCTCGGAACACAGTATCGTCGTCACGATACAACCCGATCAATGGCTGTCAACTGACTACTCGAGGCAGCAGTGATCAAACCGAGCCCTAGCAACATCCAGATGGAACGTGGAACTATTGAAACCGCAATCTGTCTTAGATATCGAAATAAACATTGTGGTTCCAGCCCAAATGTCGGTTGGGTCAAAAAAAATTGTAAGAACGTAAACATGAGGTGCAAATGATTCACTTGGATAAGTTGGCGGTCGTACACGAGAGCGCCGAGATAGGAGATAATTGTACCATCGGGCCGTTTTGTACCGTCGGTGAAAATGTCACTATTGGCGCAAACACAGTTCTACGCTCACATGTAGTCGTCGAAGCGAACACCTCTATTGGAGAAGACTGCGATATTTTTCCCTTTGTCACCATAGGGATACAGTCACAGGACAATAAATATGTCCCCGGCACTATCACCTACACCCAAGTCGGAAACCGCTGTATTGTCAGGGAATTTGTCAGCATCCATAGTGGCACCGAGGAAGCCTCAACTACCAGTGTCGGCGACGATTGCACCCTGCTTGCACACGCACACGTGGCGCATAATTGTGTCGTAGGTAGCCATGTTGTGATGTCGCACAGTGCAACACTTGGGGGACATGTGCTGATAGGCGACCACGCAAATATTGGTGGCCTATCCGCAATACATCAATTCTGCCACGTCGGTGAAGCCGCTATGGTTGGAGGCATGTCCCGGGTCATTCAGGATGTACTGCCTTTTACAATAGCCGAAGGCTTCCCTGCGCATATGCGAGTTATCAACAAGGTGGGTATGGAACGGGCGGGCTATGCCACGGAAGAAATTGCAGAGGTTCGTAAAGCTTTTCGTATCCTGTTTATGAGAGAATTGCGTCTCGAGAATTCTGTGAAAGAAGTAGAGGAAGCATTTCCCAATTCAGAGAATGTGAAACTAATGGTAGAGGCGATTAATGCTTCGCAACGAGGACTTGCGAGACCTGAGTCTGCAATGTTTGAAATAAATGTCAGCGAATAACTCCGTTCGAAAAAAAATCAAGGCAGTACTCTGGGATTTTGGTGGTGTACTTACGACCAGCCCTTTTGAAGCATTTAACCGGTTCGAAGCTGAAAATGGCTTTCCAAAAGACATCATCCGTACCATCAACTCAACCAATCCTGATACCAATGCATGGGCGCAACTCGAGAGTGCGGCCATACTAGTTGATGAGTTCGACTCAACTTTTGCCGATGAAGCCAAAGCGTTGGGATACGAGATACGTGGTCGCGATGTACTGGCATTACTATCAGGCGACATACGACCCAACATGGTTAAAGCGTTAGAGATAATCAAGCAAAGTCATCAGGTCGCATGCATTACGAATAATGTAAAAACCGGCACCGGACCTGGTATGGCGCGCAATGCAAAGAAAGCGCAGAGCGTGGCCGATGTCATGGCGATGTTTGATCTTGTTGTAGAGTCGAGCAAAGTGGGTTATCGCAAGCCAAACCCAAAAATCTATCAATTCACTTGTGAGTCGATTGGCGTGACACCCGACGAATGCCTGTTTCTTGATGATCTTGGTATCAATCTGAAGCCTGCCAAAGCCATGGGAATGCGCACAATCAAAGTCGTCAATGCTGAAAACGCGATCTCGGAATTAGAAAACCATCTAGAGCTAACGCTTACATGAGTAAATCCCTCAATGTGCTGCTTACTGGCGGCGCAGGATACATAGGAAGCCACACGGCGGTAGAACTGCTGAGCGCTGGGCACAAGGTCATTGTTGTCGACAACCTTTCAAATAGCTCAATCAAATCCATCAAGAGAGTGGAAAGATTAACCAACAAATCGATCGAATTTTACGAGATAGATCTACTCGACGCGGTTAACTTTGAGCGGGTTTTTGCAGAACACACGATTGATGCCGTGGTACATTTCGCTGGGTTAAAAGCTGTTGGCGAATCTGTCAGTAAGCCGCTTGAATACTATCGCACCAACATTGCCACAACGATCAACTTGTGCGAGGCAATGCTTCGACATGGCGTACGTCATCTGGCATTTAGTTCGTCTGCAACGGTTTACGGCGAACCAGAATCTATGCCACTAGACGAAAGCAGCCCTGTCGTTGATGCAACAAACCCCTACGGCCGCACAAAGTTGATGATCGAAAAGATTTTGGCAGACGTCAGTGCGTCAGAACCGTCACTGAACATCGCACTACTGCGCTACTTTAACCCAGGTGGCGCACACATCAGTGGTGAGATCGGCGAGGATCCCACCGGCATCCCAAACAACTTGTTACCGTTTGTAAGTCAAGTTGCTGTTGGAAAACGTGAGGAGCTTGTGGTCTTTGGCGGCGACTATCCCACTAATGATGGCACCTGTATTCGTGATTACATTCATGTCGTCGATTTAGCGAAGGGGCACCTCGCAGCTGTTGAAAAGCTGACGGAGAATCCGGGGTTGATCATGTGTAATCTTGGCACAGGCACCGGGTATTCTGTTCTTGATATTATTAACGCCTTTGAGAAAGCCAACGACTTAAAAATTCCCTATCGAGTGGGCGCGCGAAGAGAGGGCGATATACCCTCAAGCTACACCGACCCAGCTTACGCGAAAGCGTTACTTGGCTGGGAGGCTAAGTTCGGGATAGAGGAGATTTGTCGAGATGCTTGGCACTGGCAGAGTAAAAACCCAAATGGGTATGATGATCCGAAAGATTAGCCTTAGCCTATTATAGGCGTATCGTAGCAAACGAAAGCCCAGCAACACACGAAGCTAACACAGCAATGTAACACACGAGGGTAATACACGACCTTTATTTGCCTGGTCTAATGCTCTGCTATTTCTGCTATATCGCAAAACATCTATGCGGCATTATTCTAAATGGTCTGAACACCGAATCGCTCGACGCTTGCGGCAGGCAATCTTCTTGCCGCAGAATCAATAACAATAAAAATCAACGCGCTTCAAAAATAACGCGTTTCGGCGTTCGATCGACGTTAAAAACGCCCCAATGTTTCTCTGCCCCTCGTGGGTTTAACGGATCACCCTTCCAGGGCTCGTCAAACGCTTCAAAGAAAAAAACCGTGGTGTTCGTATGCGCTGCCCATTTCTTGATTTCTTGATAGTAACGTAGCTGATTACCTTCACTAGCGCTGCTACCAAATTCCTGGGCAATTGTGGCCCAGCCTGCTTCAAGAATTGCAATCGGACTTTCAGGCAACGCTCGGTGCACCGCCTCTATGTTCTCAATGGTAAAAGAAAGCGCCTGATCAATAGATTTATCTTCCCATATTGGATAGGTGTGAACACCAATAAAATCAACTTCGGCGGCCAGCGCTGCCCCTTCCTTAACCCACCAGTCGTAGTTTTCAGCAACGGTGACAGGTTGTCCGATCGCGCGCTTCACTTGCTTGACGTAAGCGATGACATTATTCAGCGATACCAGATGGTCATTCCAATCAACCAAGGCCTCATTTCCGACATTGACGGCGATTACAATCGTTGGATACTTGTTAGCCAACGCTATACTGCGCTCCACCTCTGCCACATTTTCAAGTTTGTTTAACGCTAGTTGTTTGTCAGGTATTGGTGCAATCAACCATGCACACCTTTCGTGGTTACTAATTTCAGCTCTCAACCACGCGCCCAGCAGCACGCGAATCGGCAGTTCGTGTTGATCGATCAGCTTTAGCACCATTAAAGAATTTTCGCCCGCATCGTACAATCTGATCAGATTAAAGTCTGCTTCGACAAGCAGTTTTAAATCCTCAAGTATCTGTGCTTCAGTCGGGTTACTTGCCCCTTCCCCTCGATCCGGGTGTTGGCCTTCACGATAACCTGAGTAGGCAATTGCCATAACCGCGTCCTCAAGTAAATGATCACCAGGCTGACGATATGCTCCCTTCGCGATTGATACCGACATCACCAAAATCCCAAGTGCCAGCATTACCCCACGAATACATTTTAGATCGACAACCCTTAAGGTATCGTTAAGCGGCCGCTTTGACGGGGCCATCGAAATCAAGTGAGTAGTAAAAAACCACACTATTTCGCTCGTACAAAGAACGGAATATTGGCGTGCGCAGCTGCGCCATTGCCATCGTAAATATAGACATAAATTCTGTAGGCACCGGGCTTAGATGGCGCTCTAAAAGATGCCTTTGGCGTTTGTGACGCAGTGAAAAGACCCTCTAGGTCTGCAATCCCCTGCTCAAAGTCACCGCCATGTTTTACTGAATCACTCTCAGGCTTGATGCTCCAAGCATACGTCAACGTGTCTTTGTCAGGATCAAAAGCTTTTACTTTAGCCGAATACGTTTTACTCGGGCTGAGATAGATATTGTCACGACCTCTTCGGCTGGCCAAATGCACACTCTTAATCCCTGGACTTCGATTATCAGGCCACTCTCCATTCCATGCTCTGGCCACCACATCTATCGACTCTGTTGTTTCTCCTGACTCAAGAAACATCCCGTACCAGGTGGGCGTACGTTCTTGTTTTTGCCCCCAAAGAAACACGTAGTTGCCTAACGCCTGATGTGGCGCGGAGGCAATGACCTTCTCATAACTTTTGCGATAGTTGTTTGCCTTCATGCTGCTGGTTGATTCGATAGGCGCTCCCCAAGCTGTTTTACCGACTTCCCAGTGGCCCACAGCGCCCCACTCAGTGACAAAATAGGGACCTTTGAATTGGGCCTTCTTGATGTAGCGCGGCAGATTAATCAAATCTCCGTACATTTGAATGCTCAAAAAATCGAGTGCCGGTGCACGGGTCCCGATCACACCGACAAGGTCTTCATTCCAACCGGCGATCGTCGTGGTGGTCGGATGATAGGGGTCAATGTCGTGAATCATAAGCGCGATATCGTTTACCGCGTCATAAACCCTAGGGTTTCGATAATCGTAATTAAGCTCATTGCCAATGATCCAACTTAACAATGCTGGGTGGTCCTTGTACATTTGGACGGCTTCTCTCGCCTGCTCAAATTGTACTTTCACTACTGCAGGGTCGTTATAATCAAAACCGTGCCGTTCCCGGGCGATGTTAAGACACAGGGAGACTGTGATGCCAAGCGCCTGCGCTTGATCCAGCAAAGCCATTCCTTTTTCTAGGTCTTCTTCGACATGCCAGGTTCTAATTGAGTTACCGCCAAATTTAGCCAAAGAACTCATATCGCCCTGAGAAAAACCTGCACCCTTGACGACGTAGGGTTCTCCAGCTCTCAAAAGTTGATAGCCCTCCGCTGTTTTCACCACGCTCACTTTCACTGGATCCGCCAGACTTGCTGGGAGATAAAGAACGATGACCAAACTCATCGTTATCCTGATCAATCTTTTCATTTGCATGCCGTTGATAAAAAAACTCATGACTTCACCAATTCAACTTCTAATTGTTCCAATGACATACCCTTAGTTTCTGGCAAGAATTTAGCGACCAATAAAAGCCCTACCAGCGCAAAAAATCCATAAATGAAAAACGTTCCAGCTATGCCTATTGTTGCCAGCTCCCAGGGGAAAACGAGTTGCACGAGAAAACTCACCGCCGAATTGACTAAGCCAACAACAGAAATCGCTAGTGCGCGAATGTGATTCGGGAATAACTCGGAGAAGAGTACCCACATTACCGGGCCAAGCGATACTGCAAAGCTTGCGACAAAACCCAAAATTCCAAACAAGATAAGATAACTGTTCAAACTAACCGAAATTTGTATCAATCTCGCTTCATTGGCCGTGTACCATGCTGCGCCTGCACTGTTAGAAATCGCTTCCCTGAACGCTACATCTGAGCGAAAGGTTTGTCCTGCGACTGAGGCCAGCGCATCAGCTTTTTCGCTAAACTCTGACAATGCGTTTACCGGCAATGTATATCTCGCTGTATCAAAACCATAGGCCAACATCAGCATGCATACAACAATACCACTCACACCAGCTAACAAGAGTGGACGTCGCCCGACTTTGTCAATAAACAACATTGCCAAAATCGTAAAGAAGAGATTAGTTAAACCGACTAATACCGCCTGCAGGAATGATGCATCGGTTCCAATACCTGTCTGTTCGAATATCATCGGCGCATAAAAAAACACTGAATTGATACCCGTGATTTGCTGGAGAATCGCAACAACCATACCGACAAATAAAACTTTATGGAGCGTAGGGCTGAATAATGTAGCAATACCTAATGAATCCGAACTGGTGTTGTTGGATAGACTGTTGGCTATTGCGGTCAATTCAATTTTAGCCTGCGTAGGACCCGCGACCAGCGTGAGAACAGATAGCGCCTCGTCAGGTCGGTTTTTCATGATTAGCCAACGTGGGCTCTCGGGAACGAAACGCAACCCGACCAGATACAACAGCGCTGGCAGAGCCTCTAGCCCTAGCATCCAGCGCCATTGCCAGATATCCATTTTCAAATAAGCGACGATAGCTGAGTCTGATTGGGACCATGCCAGAATTAAATAATTTGAGAAAAACGCGACGGAGATGCCAATCACAATGTTCAACTGATTAATTGAAACCAAACGCCCTCTTTGCGCGGGCGGTGCGAGCTCTGCAATATACATCGGTGCTAGGATGAGTGCGGTACCAACAGCAAGCCCCCCAATCATCCGCGCTGCAATTAATAAGACGAAATCTGGTGCAAATGCCGATCCGAGCGCCGATATCAGGTACAAAAGGGCCGCCCAAGTGAGCAATTTTCGCCTACCCACGATTTGACTCAATGGTCCAGCGACTAACATCGCGAATGTTGAAGATAGCGCGAGTGAAGCCACGGCCCAGCCCAGCTGAATCTTGGTGAGTGCAAATTCCAGCTCTATAAAGCCAACGACCCCAGAGATAACCGAGGCGTCAAACCCCATTAGAAATCCGCCGAGCGCAACGATAAGGGAGGTTCTGATCGTAAAAAACAATTCCGAGTTCACTGTGTCTTTCACCCTCAGCTACATTTTATCGTAGCTGAATCTTGCGCGTGGGGAACCAAACGAATGTCCGCAAGTGATAGCGAAAATTTTCCAGAGGTAAGCAACAAGAAAGGCGTATCTACTTGGGAAATATTTAGGCCACGGCTTGAAAAACAGGCCAAATCTATTGATACCTTTAACCATTGATCAGCCGGAACTGATTGGAATAATCTGGTGAGATCTGCGTTACCCGCACACGGGTAACCGCACCCCATTCGCAGTACAACCTGCTTTTTAGGTGGCTGATTCACCCTTAATGTCATCACAAGTGCTGAATCCGCATCATCGTATTGACTCAAATCCTGCGCGAGGCTCGCCAAGTAGAACTGACCTTCACCCCGACCTTTCCAGTTCAGCGTGTAATCGTTCTCAACCTCATTTCGCACCAATTTAATGCGTTTACTCGCGGATACAGTTTCAAGCGCTGTCGCTTCTAAACGCCAGTTTTTCTTGTCACCTAAGAACGACTGGAAATTTGATGCTTTACCCGCTTCAAGAATGACAAGATCGTCAATCACAGACGAATCACCCTGGTGAACTTCTTCAGCTACTAACGACTGAGTCACCAACAGCAAGACCACAAAGCTTAGTAATAGATTTCCCATCAACTCTCTCAACTATTTAATACTATCGGTTTAGGCGGCGAACTGGTCTGACCCTCCAACGATTGTAATTTCTCCAAGAGAAAGTTCAAACTCCTCGTCCGTCCACAACAAAAAAGGCGTTGTTAATTCTTTAACGGCATTTCCCGACCCAACAAATTCATTCAGGGGTATCGATAGGGTCTGCCAAGTGCCGATCGTCAAGTCACTCAAAAGTCTGGTTACATCTAATTGATGTCCTGTTGGATAAACGCAATCCTGCCTAAACACAACAATTCCCTTGGGCGCCTGATGAATGCATAAAGAAACCTGTAATACAGCTCCCGGCGTCATTACTTTCGAGCAGTCAACATCGCGCTCGGAGAGGAAAAATACCTGCCCTGGGCCTCCGTTCCAACGTATCTGTCGTGCGTCTTCCTGTCGTTGCCAATCGACGGTTTGCACAACCACCACACCATTTTCCGTGCGCGTGTTGTTACCACCTACCGCGACGTGCCAGCCAGCTTCATCGCCTATATACATCTCGAAAGGTGGCGTGGGTCGGCTCGTAAACACGCTCAACTGGCCTTCCGGGACAGTGACCTGCGTTGGGTCTTCCTCAGAGAGGTCAGAGGCAAAAGTTTCGCTATCTTTCAAACTGAGGCCGTAACCAAATGGATAGAGTGGACAATACTCAGCGTCACCGAAGTTAAGCGGCGATTGCGTAGGTTCTCTTGGCCAAGAGAAAGGTAATTTTCCTGTAAAATCTGCGCCGTCTCTCGCAAACAATAGATCGACTAAGCCGTCAGCTTCAGAACCTGGCAACCACCCTACAACAAATGCGTCTGAGGCATTTATTTCAGGATTGACCCACAAAGGACGTCCGGTCAAGAACACAGATATTACTGGTACTTTACCGCTCACTTTTTTTAGCGTTTCCAAATCTTTCGGCGATACGGATGAGTAACTTAAATGGGTTCTATCACCATATCCTTCAGCATAAGGTTGTTCGCCGAAAACAACGACGACGGCGTCATAAGCCGTGGCGTTATCAACATTTTCGCTTAGTTCTGCATGACCATTTCCATCAGCAAGCGCGCCTTGAATCGCCTGAAAGACTGAGGTGGCACCCGGAAAATCGTCATTTCCAACGCCATCACCCTGCCAAGTCAACGACCAACCACCTGCTTGCATCGAAATGTTGTCAGCTCCACTACCTGTCACGAGGAGTTTCGCGTTAGGTTTGAGCGGCAGCAAAGACGCATTGTTTTTTAGCAGAACAGCACTCTCTCTAACAGCTTGGCGTGCGATTGCTCGATGCGCAGCGGAACCAACCAACTCGCTTTTACCGGCTATCGGACGGTCTGAAGGTTTGTTAGGAAATCTCAATCCTGCTCTTAGCTTGACGCGAAGAATTCGAAGAACAGCGTCGTCAATCCGAGACATTGAGATGTCGCCATCAACAACGCTAGAAATGGTGTTGTGCCATAGACCTCGCCAATCCTCGGGAGCCATCAGCATATCGATGCCCGCATTCACTGCCTCGGTTCCGGAGACGTTGGAAGATGCACTCAGTTGTCCGTGACCGTTCCAGTCGCTAATAATAAAACCGTCAAACCCCATCTTATCTTTAAGCACTTCCTGCAACAAATAATGATGGCCATGCATCTTGTTTCCTTGCCAGCTGCTGAACGAAGCCATGACAACCTGAACACCTGCTTTTATTGCATCGCCATAAGCAACACCGTGCACATCTCTTAGGGTCACCTCATCACAAAGGGTATCTCCCTGATCAACGCCGCCATGAGTACCGCCATCTCCGAGGTAGTGTTTTGCCGTTGCCCAGATATGCGGCCCCGTCAAAAAATCCTCGTCTGACAACTTACCCTGCAAACCTTCGATGACCGGAGCTGTAAACTCACGAACGAGATCAACAGATTCAGAATAGCTCTCGTAAGTTCGACCCCAACGATCATCCATCGTCACTGCGAGCGCTGGCGCAAATGTCCAGTCAAGTCCAGTCGCAGCAACTTCAATCGCCGTAGCCTCAGCGATTTTTCGAGCGAGTTCAGGGTTCCGCGTTGCTCCAATACCAATATTATGGGGAAAAAGTGTCGCGCAAAATAAATTATTGTGACCGTGCACTGCATCGATACCCCAAGCGCAAGGTAAAGGAGCACCCGATTTAAGTGACGCGTCATAAAACTCGTCTGCCATTCGCAGCCATTCAGCTGTGTCTGCGTACACATTTTCATTTGGTGGCGCGCCACCACCACTTAACACTGTGCCAATATGGTATTCAGATAACTCCGCGGGAGTGATATAGCGAATATCAGGCTGGATCATCTGCCCAACTTTTTGCTCCAAAGACATCCCTTCAAGCATCAGCTCAGCTTCTATATTTACCTTGGTATTCAACATTTCCGCGGGCGCAGAGAAAGGCCAGGATACTGACATACTTGTTTATTCCTCAATTATTTAATGGGGAAGCCGGGTCTAACGATGGTTAGACCCGGTTTAACTTGTCTCAGAAATATCAGGGCTTAAGGTTGTAAGCCGCTCTAATTCCTGCCGAACGCGGCGCGTTCCATGTGAACAACGGCGCATCGGGAGATGGCCCGCCAACATAGTATGTTTGGAAACGCTCATCTGTCGCATTGTAGACAAATGCCTCAACGGACCAAGTCTCATTAGGTGAGACATATTTCACAGTAAAATCAACTGTTCCATAAGCATCTCGCTTGTCTGAGAGAGAGGCTATCGCATCGAAGTTACCTTCAGTGAAATGCGTCTCGTCTTTAAAGTGAAACTTGACGTAGGGCTCGATAGAGGCACCACTTTGTAAACCAAAATAGTGAGAATAAGCGAGCGTAAACGTAAACGGAGAAGAATAAGGAAGTTCGTTACCCGCTATGCTGCTCACACCACTGCCTGTATCTTGAGGAATACACGCAAACTGGGCACCAGCATCTTCACGTTGCTCACAGAAGTAAGCTTCACCTGCATATCCGGGCCAGCTCTTAAATTTGGCATCGAGAATACCTAGACCACCGGTAAATAAACCATCTTCCCAGGGGATAACGTTCCATTCGAGTTCGATACCCTTAATCTCGGCTTGACCGGCGTTGGAAGTGACCAACGTACCAATGGGCTGACGCGGTTCAAGAATAGTCCCCGGCGGATCTTCCACAAAACCTACGTCGCGGAACTGACTGACTTGTTTGTCCTTAAACTCAGTCAGGAAAGCGGTAAATACGAGCGTTGCTCGACCGTCCCAGAGCGTTCCCTTGTAACCAAATTCGTAGTTAAGCACCTCTTCTGCATCGAAAGAAAATATTTCAATTCTTCCACAGCGGCAAACATCGACACCATCGCCAAATGAACCTGCTTTAGAGCCTGTTGCTGCGTACAGATAAAGGAATGTGTCCTCGTTAAGATCGTAGTCCAAACCTATTCGCCAGTTGCCCTTGCTGAACTCCTCTCGGTTATCGTTCACGTCAAAAAGTTGATAATTTCCTTCCCTGTTCTGTGATCCCAATCCAGGAAAATTAATATCGTTACTCGTAAACAGCGGTAAAAAGAGCTCGTCTCGTTGTGCCGTCGTTTGTGGAAAACCATCAAACGGCACAAGACCATTGGTAAAGCTGCAACCAGCACTGTTAAAGCAACCAATGTTTCTTCCACCGACGTCCTCGCGAACATCTTCAGTCTGGCGGTAACCTAACGTCAGGTGCCATTGCTCATTAATATGCCAAGTTGCCTGCCCAAATATCGCTTGTGACACAAGCGTACGTTCAGGCTGAACAAAAGAGATACCCCCTGCCGCACCTTGCGAACAACAAAACGGTTGTTCAACATCAAAAATAATGTCGTTATCTTCGCGGAAATCAAAGAAGCCTATGATCCAATTTACATTTCCAGTAAGTCCCTGGAACTGAAGCTCATGAGACCAAGATTCATAGTGCGACTCCGATGTTGCGAGATACAAGCTACCAAAAGGTGGCGTTCTATTTAGCCACCCCGTGTTCGCGCCTGGCAGGGCACGCCAACCCATGTCACCATCCCACTGCTGTTCACGCTCCTGTCTTGCCCAGCCCGCGTTATATACGACATCTATTGAATCTGTTAATGCATAAGTTATATGACTGCGAACTGCATCATTAGTTAGATCCATGTATCCAGGTATATTGGGATCGACATAGTCGATATTCCCGCCATTAAAACGGCAAAGATCTTCATTGGCTTCGCAGTTAGGTGCGATTGGCCAACCCGCACCATTGTCCTCTGCGGTTTCAAAACTCACTCGCCAACTCAGTTCGTCCATCGGCTCCCAAAGAAAACTAGCACGTGCAGCCCAACGATCGGCATTGCCGTAAGTGTCGTCTTTGCTGACGCTACGATTCCAACGCTGATCCATATCAGGAATACCGTCTGGTCCCGAGAAACCCTGACCTAAGAGATCTTTATCGCCGCTTCCCTGGTTCGCGAAGCCATCTCGATTTTCCTCGAAATAGTTCGCTCGCACAGCCAGCGTATCGGTGAGTGGTATATTTAACGTGCCTAGAATCACGCCATGATTTCGATTACCACGCTCCACACCGATCGTGCCGAAGACTCCGTCAAAGCTGGGCTTCGCCGTGATCACGTTAACACTGCCGGCCGCTGAATTACGCCCGAAGAGTGTACCCTGAGGTCCGCGCATCACTTCTAACCGCTCGAGGTCAAACATGAGTGCTGTGGCACCCTGTGGACGCGGCGAATAAACACCGTCTACGTGGAAAGCAACGCTAGGGTCAGCTATCTCTGTAAAGTTATTACTGTTAATACCGCGAATCGTTAGCTGGACACCGCTATCTGAGGGTGAAAATGCTACGTCGAAGTTAGGCACCAAATCAGAGGCGTCGCGAATGTCTCTTACACCATTTTTGGTCAGTGTATCTTGATCAAAAGCGGAAATTGCAATTGAGGTTTCCATTAAGTTCGTTTCGGTTCTCGTTGCCGTAACCACGACGGTTTCTAGCACACGATCCGATTCAGTCTCAGATTCAATTTCAGTTTCTGTTTCCGCGGCAAAAGTGCTACTTGCTGCAGCAACGGCAAAAACACCGAATGCTAAGGTAGAGCCAAATTTCCTCAAGATATTCATACCTAACAACTCCTTAGAGGCAAACTGTTGTTCTTCTTTT
>CAJXBG010000037.1 GCA_913050215.1 uncultured Gammaproteobacteria bacterium | reverse complement strand
TGTTTCGCTTCGGCTTCAGCCTGCTGTACCCTGCTTTCATTCATGGCGAGGATGACGGGCATAAGAAAAACAGCAAGCGCTAATATTTGGACGATAAGATCGAGTGTGGTTACCGTTAGGGTGAACTCGTGGGTTATGCCGATCTCCCCGCCGTGGTGAAAAATTATGATTAAAATGATTGTTACCCAATTCAGGATTGCCAAGCGCACATCGTAAAAAAGCCAGCAGAGGTATATTCCTATTGCATAGCCTGCGCTGCCGACGCCCCACATATGGAAGGTAACCAAGTTTCCGGTAGCAATAAGGTTGTATATCACAATTAAAAATACCGCTTTCACGTTGAAAGAAGAATTGCAGAAGTACAAGAGTGCTGCCAGAAGCATAATGGCTAAGTGCGCGGCGTATACATGCTCCCACCCGGAGACGAAAACCCTTGAAGCGCTTAAAAGTGCAATTGGAGATCCGAGTAGCAAGAATAAATATAAGATCTTATCGATATGTTTGTATTTAGTTTGCAAAAAATGTCCGTCGAAGAAAAATTGATAAGGCGGGTTCGAGGGTGGCTAGCATAAGCTGGCACCTTCGGTCAGAAAAGTACAATGGAATACCGTAATTGTATATTTTTCATCAGGTTAAAAATGTGAACTGGTTCACACTAAATAGGCGTCTTGCCCAAGCCAATGCTACGCGTCAATTTATTGCGCGTATCTAGCAGTGTCTCAATCTTTCTTTCTGCTATTCCTATTTCCGGCTGTTGCATCTGATTTTACTGTTTGACTGCTGTTTGATCCGGGACAAAACCAGAAAAGCATCCCAATGCCAACAGAGACCCGTATTGCAGCAATATTGGCATCAACTAAAACCGCAAAGACATCTCTCGATTGGCAAGACGGTATGCGGCACCTTTGAAATGGGACCATTTACTTCAGTGTTGGTGCGCCTGATGAAATTCGATGGCATAGAGCCCGAAGGGCTGAAAATGATTTTACGCTCTGTTTTTCTCTGCCGCGAGTGCTTGCCGAGCGTGTCGTTTATACGTTTTCACATGTCGTTAATCTGCATGCAGATAATCTGCTCATAACCCACTATGCGGCTATGTTATCTAATCGAAAGTGAGGTTTTTCCTGTGTCTGAAAATCTGCGATTGAGCGCATGAGCGGCGCGAGAAAAAGACGGTCAGGTGGCAGAGCAAATCGAGTAGCTGCACGCCAATCCTCTGTCGCTGTTGAAACCGCTACTTTTATCGAGCGGAAAATCCCGTGCTTCGAGATACTCAATCAAGAAGCCCTTGAACTTATCGAATATAACGCTGACACGCTGCTCGAAGAGGTTGGAATCGAGTTTCGCGAAGCCCCTGCCGCACTTGAGTTATTGAACGCGGCTGGTGCCGAGATAGATGGGGAGAGAGTGAGGTTTCCCCGTGGCCTGTGTCGCCAACTCGTCATGGCGTCAGCACCTTCAGAATATTCCCAGCATGCTCGCAACCCAGCGCGAACCACGATCATTGGTGGCGATCGGACCGTCCTCGTGCCCGCTTATGGCTCACCCTTTGTTCGTGATTTGGATGGCGGTAGACGCTACGCCACCATCGAAGATTTTCGTAACTTCGTCAAACTGACCTATATGAGCCCAGGCTTGCATCACTCTGGTGGTACTGTCTGCGAACCCGTCGATCTGCCGGTAAATAAACGTCATTTCGATATGGTTTACAGCCATATGAAATACTCCGACAAACCTTTTATGGGTTCAGTGACTCATCCGGATCGTGCGCAAGATTCAGTCGATATGGCAAACATCCTATTCGGAGAAGGGTTTCTTGATCAAAACACGGTGATGACAAGTTTGATCAATGCAAACTCGCCAATGACGTTCGACGCCACAATGCTCGGCGCGGCAAAGGTCTATGCCGAAAACAATCAGGCAACGGTCATTTCACCCTTTATCCTCGCCGGCGCCATGTCTCCCGTGACCGTGGCGGGTACGCTGACTCAGATTCTTGCCGAGGCATTAGCGGGCATGACTTATACACAACTCGTCCGACCCGGTGCTCCTGTTGTATTTGGCACTTTCGCGAGTGCTATATCTATGCAGTCAGGTGCGCCCACTTTCGGCACACCAGAACCAAGCCTGGTGCTTTACGGCGCGGCAGCATTGGCCCGTCGTTTGAAGGTGCCGTTTAGATCTGGTGGTGGTCTTTGTGGTTCAAAAACGCCCGATGCACAAGCGGCATATGAATCTGCGAACACGCTACAAACCGCAGCTCTGGCCGGAGTGAATTTTATGTTGCATACCGCCGGCTGGTTAGAGGGCGGTTTGGTGATGGGGTATGAAAAATTCATCATGGATACCGATCAAGCCAATATGATTGCTGTGTTGCTGCGCGGAGTGGACCTGTCGGAAAACGGCCAAGCAATGGATGCCATCCGCGAAGTAGGCCCCGGCGCACATTTTCTTGGTGCGGCCCACACGCAAGCAAATTTTGAGCATGCTTTCTACCGCTCTACCGTTGCGGACAACAACAGTTTTGAGCAGTGGGAAGAAGACGGTT
Organism: uncultured Gammaproteobacteria bacterium; assembly: GCA_913050215.1. GTDB lineage: Bacteria > Pseudomonadota > Gammaproteobacteria > Pseudomonadales > Azotimanducaceae > UBA4582. The sequence goes on along the minus strand of CAJXBG010000037.1, from coordinate 31,155 downwards.
GCCAGGACACCGTGGCGAGAGCAAACACGATCTGGAAAGAAATGCTCGCCTCATATGAAGCACCACCTTTAGATCAAGCTGTCGATGAAGCATTGCTTGCATATATGCAACAGCGCAAAGACAGCATGCCCGACCAGAGTTACTGAGGAAGACCAAATGACAGACGAAACCGAAGAAGAATTGGATCTCAATGATCTTGATGACACTGAGTTGGTCGAACAGATGCACGATGATCTCTACGATGGGCTTCGAGATGAAGTCGTCGAGGGAACCGAAATCCTATTGGCGCGCGGCTGGACAGCGGACAAGGTACTTAATGTTGCGCTTGTAGGTGGTATGCAAATAGTAGGCGTAGATTTCCGTGATGGGATTCTGTTCGTACCTGAAGTCCTGCTAGCTGCTAGTGCTATGAAAGGCGGCATGGGAATCCTTCGACCGCTGCTCGCGGAAACCGGTGCAAAACCCATTGGAAAAATGGTTATTGGTACCGTCAAAGGTGACATACACGACATCGGTAAAAACCTGGTTGGAATGATGATGGAGGGGGCCGGATTTGAGGTCGTTGATATTGGCATTAATAACTCGGTGGAAGAGTACTTGGCAGCACTGCTCGAACACGAACCGGATATTCTCGGCATGTCGGCTTTGTTAACAACCACCATGCCGTATATGAAAGTGGTCGTTGACGAAATGGTGAACAGAAATATTCGAGATCAATACATCATCATGGTGGGCGGCGCGCCGCTAAATGAGGAGTTCGGTACCGCAGTCGGAGCGGACGTGTATTGTCGCGATGCAGCAGATGCTGCTGATCAGGCCACTCGTTTGATGAATGAGAAGCACGCGGCTAATGTCTGATCGCTGTCTCATTATCGCGTGTGGCGCGCTCGCTCGAGAAATTATTCAATTAAAGTCGAGCAACCACTGGTCGCATCTCGATGTCGAATGCTTAAGTGCGTCATTGCATAACAGGCCGCAAGAAATCCCTGCTCGCCTAGCAGAAAAACTCGAAGCTGCCAGAGGCAAGTACGATCGTATTCTGGTGGGCTATGCTGACTGTGGGACGGCTGGAAAGATCGACGAGTTAATCGCGAGGGAAAATAATGTCAGTCGACTTTCGGGACCTCACTGCTTCTCTTCATTTGCCGGCGCAGATCGGTACGAGGCAATGATGGAAGACGAACCGGGTACGTTTTGGTTAACGGATTTTCTAGCTCGCCATTTCGAGACCATGGTTTTAAAGCCATTGAAACTTGATCTGCATCCAGAATTAGTTGACGCCTATTTTGGTAACTACCAGCGCCTGAATTATCTATCGCAAGTTTCCGACCCGGACCTGCTCGAAGCAGCAGAAGCAGCTGCCGTGTTCCTTGATCTGAAGTTTACCCACATACCCGCAGGCTACGGTGAACTCGAACAATCTATCAAGTGGTGCGCCGCATGAAGCTCATATCGATTTATTGGCGAGACATCCCTTCGCAAATCATCATCAATAAGGGTCGAGTGAGAACGAAACACCAGTTATCACATCGCTTCCAGGCAGCCATTGACCGAGCTGCCATGCGCGCGGGGAAGGGCAGTTCAGATCTGTATTTGGAGGACTGGCGTCGCACCACCACCCCGCTCGAAGCCACGACCGATGTCGAGTCACTGATAACCGAGATCGCTATCAATTTAGAGAATCAATTCACCGATCAGGATCTAGACCTGCTGATTAAAAACCACGGCAATTCAGCCGCTGGAGAGACGAACACTGGAGAGATGACATGACAGATACAGTCCTCAGCTCGGCAACGAGAGAAGTGGTCATCGGTTTTGACCGCCCATTTGTATTAATTGGCGAACGAATCAACCCGACGGGCAGAAAGATTCTTGCGGCAGAAATGGCCGCTGGAAAATTTAGCCGAGTCGAGGCAGACGCCATCGCTCAAGTCGCAGCCGGCGCACAAATGCTTGACGTTAATGCAGGCATTCCTTTGGCTGATGAGCCAGCGATTCTGGCAAAAGCCATTCAGCTGGTGCAAGCCGTGACAGACGTGCCGCTGACGATTGACTCGTCTATTGTGGCAGCGCTAGAAGCAGGTCTCGGAGTGTATCAAGGTAAAGCGCTGGTCAACTCAGTGACGGGCGAAGAAGATAGACTCGAAACGGTCTTGCCTCTTGTTGCCAAACATGGCGCGGCTGTTGTCGCTATTTCAAATGATGAAACGGGTATTTCGGAGGACCCAGATGTCCGCTTCGAAGTCGCTAAAAAAATCGTTGAACGCGCCGCAGATCATGGCATCTCGAGCGCAGACATCGTAGTTGATCCGCTTGTCATGCCTATCGGCGCCATCAATACTGCAGGTCGTCAAGTCATGCATCTGCTGCGTCGACTGCGCGAAGAACTCAAAGTAAACACAACTTGCGGCGCTTCTAACGTCAGCTTTGGCTTACCGAATCGCAACGGCATTAATGCTGCGTTTTTACCGATGGCGATGGCAGCAGGTATGACCTCTGCAATTACCAATCCTTTGCACCCCGAAGTTGTCCAAGCCATTCTTGGTGCGGATGTGATGATGGGACACGATCCCGACTGCGCACGCTGGATCACCCAATATCGGGACCCTCTGCTTAGTCAATCAGCTTCGCGCGGGGAACGCCCCCGACGCCGACGTCGCGTTTAGTTAAGTGCATCGGTGCACCCATAAGTGGTCGCGGTAGTCTTTACACCTTCCGGGCGCCGCGGCGAGTTTGAAATCGGCACGCCGTTACTGGAAGCTGCCCGTCAACTCGGTGTCGACATCGATTCCGTGTGTGGTGGCCGCGGTTTGTGTGGCCGCTGCCAAATTCTGTGCACCAGCGGTTCTTTCGCAAAACACGGTATCGAGTCTTCACCTTCGCATCTATCGCCGATCTCGCAAACGGAAATCAAATACTCGGAACGCAAAACACCGCTCGAAGTCGGTCGCCGCTTAAGCTGCCATACCCGCATTGAGGGACCTTTGGTCATCGATGTGCCTGCAGAATCCCAGGTACATAAACAGGTCGTGCGAAAGGATGCAGAACAGCGTGACATCAGTCTAGACCCCAATATTCGCTTGCACTACATCGAAGTGCCAGAAGACGAAATGGAACACAGCATCAGCAATGTTAGACGCATGCTGCAAGCCCTAGAAAACCAATGGCAACTAACAAATCTAACCGTAGACGGGTCAATATTTACCATGATCCACCAAGCTTTGATCGCTGGTAAGAACAGCTTAACAGTGGCCATTAGCAACGATGGATATAAACAAAGAGTCATCGCCGTTTTTCCCGGGTTCACAGATCAATACTTTGGGCTGGCGATCGATATAGGTTCCACCACCATCGCACTGCACCTAACAGATATGAACAGTGGCGATGTGCTAGCCTCAGTAGGCTGCATGAATCCGCAGATTCGTTTTGGTGAAGACCTAATGAGTCGGGTGTCTTATCTGCAGATGCATCCTGAAGGTACCGTTGAGATGACTGAAGTTGTTCGCGATGCGATTAATCAACTCATTGACGAAGCGGCTGAAGCAGCAAACATCGACAAACGCCAGATCTTGAGTATGGTCGCTGCAGGGAATCCTATCATGCATCACTTGGTGCTAGGCATTGATCCCTCACCGCTTGGCTTTGCGCCATTTACTCTTGCGACAGATGACGCAATAGAAATAGCTGCCCGTGAGGTTGATTTGCAAATTAATCCCGGCGGGCGATTGTACTTGCCTCCTTGCATTGCTGGTCATGTCGGCGCCGATACGGCGGCTGTGTTGCTTTCAGAGCAACCCTATAAGGCGGGCTCACTTAGCTTAATTATTGATATCGGCACCAACGCGGAAATCGTGCTTGGTAACCAACAGAAGTTACTCGCCTGTTCTAGCCCCACAGGTCCCGCGTTTGAAGGCGCACAAATTAGTTGCGGGCAGCGCGCGGCGCCTGGGGCTATTGAGCGGGTGCGCATTGATCCGGAGACATTAGATGTCCGAGTTCGGGTGATCGGCTCTGAGTTCTGGTCCGATGAGCCAGGTTTCACCGATTCTATTGTGAACTTCGGCATTACTGGCATATGCGGTTCCGGTATTATTGAAGCGGTTGCAGAAATGTACCTCGCTGGCGTGTTGTCGACCGACGGCGTCATCCAAGCAAAGCGTCAGGCCGAGAGTGACCGGATTCTCAGTAATGGCCGTACTTTTTCATTCCTCCTGACGGATGGTGATGTGAAAGTCAGCGTGACTCAGAACGACGTGCGCCAAATTCAATTGGCGAAAGCGGCGTTGTACGCAGGGGTAAAATTGCTAATGGATAGGTTCCCCACTGATCATGTCGACGAAATCAAAATTGCGGGTGCCTTTGGCAGCAACATCGACGCTAAGTATGCGATGTTGCTCGGGTTGATCCCTGATTGTGCACTGGCGCAGGTTGCCTCTGTCGGCAATGCAGCCAGTACCGGTGCCCGCATTGCTTTACTTAATGATGCTGCTCGCGCGGAAATCCAAACCGTGGTGCGACAAATCGAAAAGATCGAAACGGCAGTCGCTGCTGAGTTTCAGAGCTATTTCGTCGACGCCATGGCCATACCGCACAAAACCGATCCCTTCGTGCACCTGTTTAAAGTGGTTAACAAGCCAGCCCAAGCGGCAGAAGAGGACACCCAGCGAAAACGACGCGGTAGGAGAAAGCGCGATTAACCTGCCTGTCGAGCACTATCTCCGGCTGGTCAGTATGTGTCGACCCCGAATTCAGCGGCGGCGTCTCTTATCCACGCAAACACATAATCTGCGAAGCTTCGCCTCACGACTAACTCAAAACTGTTAGTGTCAAGCCGACGTAACACAACTTGAGTATGGGCAAACGTCGTCGTCACAACTTTGCCAACCTTCAGGTTCGATTCATGCACGTCATAGCTGGTAGATTTCATCAACACTTCTTCTGCATGTTCTCCAGCAAGCTGCAGCAGGGTTTGCCCACCTGACACATTAACAATTGCCGCGTACCCCTCGACAGCAAGCCTCAGCTTAACCTCGGTACTATGCGTCTCATTCTCTGCGACCGTGACTAGCCATTCATCGGGGCTAATCCAGCGGATACACGCCGCGTCATTTTGATAGCAGCTTAGTGGTTCCGTTGGCAATGGCAATTCCAGCTGGGACTGCACAACATCTTTTATGTCATTTTCCAAGCCGCGAATAACAATATGTCCGCATTGAATTTCATTGAGCCGCACGGGATTAACGCCCGAGATTTGACTTTTATCTGCATCAGCAAAGACTGATCTCGCTAGACCTGAAATTTCAGGTCGCTGCTGCATCACAGCATATTGATCGGCATTAGACATTTTGTCGGTCCCCCGCTGGATCATAGAACACAGTGGAACAAATTTCCGCGGCCATCCACTCATCAGGTCCAATGGATACTTGAACGGTTTCTCCCTGGCGATCAAGCCCACCTCGTACCAGCGCCAGGGCAAAGCTTTTATTCAGGGTTGGACTAAAGTAGCTAGAGGTTACATGACCTACCATATTTGCCGGAAGTTGGGTCGGTCGCTCAAAAACAATCTGAGAACCTTCAGGCAAGATAACATTGGTGTCGATCGGGGAAAGCCCAACCAGCTGTTTTCGCTGCGCTCTTTGACAATCTTCCCGAGCCATACCTCGCTTACCGACAAAACTAAATTTCTTGCGCCTGGCTATCGCCCATTCCATGCCTAAGTCTTCAGGTGTCACCGCGCCGTCTGTGTCTTGGCCAACGATAATGAAGCCCTTTTCTGCGCGAAGTACGTGCATCGTTTCCGTGCCGTAAGGCGTCAGGTTGTATTTCTTTCCAGCCTCAATCAACCTTTCCCAGAGGGCCAAACCATAATTCGCATTGACATTAATCTCATAGGACAACTCACCGGTGAATGAGATTCGAAAGATTCGGCCAGGGATATCCGCGACCACGCCTTCACGCCATGCCATAAAGGGAAAGTTGTCTGAATCGAGATCCGTATCCGTTAGTTCGCTGAGTAACGCTCGAGCGTCTGGTCCGGAAATCGTCGCCGTCGCCCAGTGATCTGTCACCGTATTAAAATAGACGTTGAGTTCCGGCCATTCAGTCTGGTGCCAAAGTTCAAGCCACTCGAGCACTCTGGCGGCGCCGCCAGTGGTGGTGGTCATCACAAAATGATTGTCAGCGAGGCAAGCAGTCACACCATCATCCATGACCATGCCATCTTCACCGCACATCAAGCCATATCGACACTTGCCAACGCCGAGCTTCAGCCACGCATTGGTGTAAATGCGGTTGAGAAACTCGCGTGCATCGGCACCCTGAATATCAATTTTGCCGAGGGTTGAAGCATCTAGAATACCCACACCGTTGCGCACGGCAAGACATTCGCGATCCACAGCCGCGCGCATCGTTTCGCTGCCTTGAGGAAAGTACCAGGGTCGCTTCCACTGACCAACATCCTCAAACAAGGCGCCGTTTTGCTCGTGCCAGGATTGCATCGCGGTGTAACGCTTCGGCTCAAACAGCTTACCTACATCCCGACCTGCCATGGCACCAAAGCTGACCGGTGTGTAGTTGGGCCGAAACATAGTCGTGCCGGTTTCAGCGATAGATCGACCGAGTGCCTTCGCGGCAATTGCCACGCCATTGACGTTACTGATCTTGCCCTGATCTGTGCCGAATCCAAGGGCAGTATATCGCTTCACATGTTCGACACTTTCAAATCCTTCTCTGGTGGCAAGTTCAATCGAAGCAGCAGTTACATCCAGTTGATAGTCAACAAACTGCATAGGTGCTCTTGAGGTCGCGCGCGTGTGGGGAATATGAAAACAGGGTTCCATCTCGAGCGGAATCGCTTCTTGAACCTCCGGGACTGCCAAGCGAGGTAAATCGTATTGCGTCAGCGCGCTCGTCGCAGCGTCAATGCCTTGGCCGAGGGCCGATGCTAACGAAAAGTCCCCAGTGACTGCACCTGCCGTCCACATGTTCTGTTTTGATACGCCGGGCACAAACGCTGAGATATCCTCTCGCCATTCTGGCCTCGTGCCTGTGTGACTAGATAGGTGAACTACTGGCGACCAACCGCCAGAGGACGCGATGACGTCAGCTTTAATGTGTACCAGTCTACCCATTAATGTCTGAGTTTGACTGTTAAAACCCGAGATTACCGCAGACTTAACTTGCCTCAAACCTTTTGTTTCGATGACGGCTGAACTGACCATGACCCGAATACCGGCGGCCTTGGCCCGCGCTACCAATACTGGATCCGGTGCTGCCCGAGTATCAACGACAACCGCAGTGCCTCCCTCAGTGTCTACCCAATCGAACGCTGTTTGATAGGCAGAATTATTCGTTGTCATGAGTACCAGTTGTTTGCCAGGCCGGACGCCGTATTGTCGGATGTATGCAGAAACAGCATTTGCCTGCATACAGCCGGGGACGTCATTATTGGCAAAAACAAGTGGCCGCTCTTGGGCGCCTGTTGCTAACAGTACAGCGCCGGCGCGCACTCTGTGCATCCGTTGCCGACTGCTTGCGCCTTTCTGCCGACTCGGCAAGTGATCAGAGCGGCGTTCGTGCAAGGTGACAAAATTGTGATCGTGATACCCAGTGGCAGTTGTTCTAAGTAATATCTCGACATTCGCCTTGCCGGATAACTCGCGCATGGTTTTTTCAATCCAGGCAGCGGCGCTTTGACCGTCTATCAGGTCTCTGCTAAGTCTAAGTGACCCACCTGGATTTGGGCTTTCATCGACTAGCAGTACCCTTGCATTAGAACGGCTTGCCTGCGCCGCAGCAGCTAGACCAGCGGGGCCAGCACCCACAATCAGCAGGTCACAATGCCGATTGAGTTTGTCGTAAGTATCAACATCTGGCACAGAAGGCGCGACGCCGAGTCCCGCACCGGCACGAATCACTTTTTCATACCACGGCCAGAGAAACTGAGGAAACATGAGCGTCTTGTAATAAAATCCCGGCGGCATCATCTTGGCCGCAAGATCTCCAACGAGAGACATGACGTCAAAATCGACGCTCGGCCAACCGTTTGTCGTGCGACAAACCAAGCCTTCATAAATTTCTTGCTGAGTTGCGCGGACGTTCGGTACTGCGGTCGCGTCAGAATCCGCTAACTGTAAGATGCCATTCGGTTCTTCTTCTCCCGCCGAGACGATTCCCCGCGGCCTACCGTACTTGAAACTACGTCCGACAATCTTTATGTCATTGGCCAATAACGCCGACGCAATTGTATCGCCTTGATACCCAGTTAACTGCTTGCCGTTGAAGGTAAAGGTAATAGGGCAGGAATAGTCAATATCATTCCCTCCCGGAATTCTGTTGGCTTCCGTCATAACGCGGACGCCTGAGGGTCATCTATTCGATAGGAGCGATGAATTTCGTAGGTCACGGTATCCCGAACTACGTTAAAGTATTTGCGACAGCCCGCGGCATGAACCCACATTTCTGTATGCAAGCCGCGAGGATTAGCGCGAAAGTACAAATAATTACCCCATGCCTCATCACTGCAGGCGTCAGGATCTGCTGGGCGAACGATGTGTGCTTGTCCATGATAGTGAAACTCTTCTTCACTACGTGACTCAGCGCAAAAAGGACAATATATATTTAGCAATTGGGACTCCTAGTGTGCGACACCTGCAGCTCCGTGTTCATCAATAAGGGCGCCTGAATAAAATCTATCAAGCGCAAACGGTTTTGCCATAGCTGGAATTTCTTCTGACGCGAGACAATCAGCAAACACATGACCCGAACCTGGTGTCGCTTTGAACCCTCCGGTCCCCCAACCACAATTAAAGTACAAACCTTCCACTGGACTGCTGCCCATGATTGGGCAAGCATCAGGGGTCGTATCAACAATTCCTCCCCACTGTCGGTTCATCCGAACTCTTGAAAAACTCGGAAACAGCTCAATAATCGCCGCAAGCGTATGTTCGATAGTGGTGAATGAACCCCGTTGACCGTAACCGGTATAACTATCAATGCCAGCACCGATGACGAGATCACCTTTGTCTGACTGAGAGATATAGCCGTGTACCTGATTGGACATCACGACAGTATCGAGTACAGGTTTAATGGGTTCAGAAACGAGTGCTTGCAGTGGGTGCGACTCGATAGGTAAATCAAACCCGGCATAACCCGCCAGTACACTCGAGTTACCGGCGACCACACATCCCACTCGCTCTGCTCCGAGCAAACCGTATTGGCTAGTCTGCACACCCTTAACTTGTCCGCCTGAAATGTCGAAGCCGGTTACCTCGCACTGTTGCAGCAGATCGACTCCGAGCGCGTCGGCCGCTCTTGCAAAGCCCCATGCGACTGCATCATGGCGTGCCACGCCGCCTCTTGGTTGCCATGACGCGCCCATAATTGGATAGCGGGTGTGCTTTGAAATGTTAATCAAAGGCGCGATATTTTTTACACCTTCTGCATCAAGAACTTCACCATCAATTCCGTTCAAACGATTAGCTGAAACTCGCCTTTCGATATCACGCATATCTTGTAATGTGTGACCCAGGTTCAAGACGCCACGCTGAGAAAACATGACATTATAATTAAGATCCATTGAGAGTCCTTCCCAGAGCTTCAATGCATGTTCGTAGAGTTGAGCGGCTTCATCCCACAAATAGTTTGAACGGACAATGGTTGTATTACGACCCGTATTGCCGCCGCCGAGATAACCCTTTTCAATCACTGCAATATGCTTAACGCCGTGATTTTTTGCCAGGTAGTAAGCCGTTGCCAAACCATGGCCGCCGCCACCAATGATGATGACGTCGTAGTGTTTTTTAGGTTCTGGATTACGCCATACCTTTTGCCAATTTTCATGGTAGGTGAGCGCGTGTCGAAACAAGCTAAAAGCTGAATATCGTTGCATGATGGTTTTTCTAATCCTGAACTGAGCCGAAAGAGGATTCCGCTCTAGCTCTTTCGAGAGAGATAGATGAGCCCGTGGGTACGAGACCGGCATCTTCCTCGCTCAAAATGACCGATGATCCTAATGTGCTGTGCTGTGCTCTCTCGGATTTGGGCGAGCAGCCCATGTATTTTCGATATGAACGACTAAAATGGGGGGCGGAAATAAAGCCGCACATGGTCGCGATTTCAACGATGGAACAAGATGTTTGACGCAGCAGTTGTTTTGCCCGTTCTAACCTTAATTTTAGATAGAATCGAGAAGGTGTCACACCAATGAAATTGAGGAAAAGTCGCTCTAGCTGCCGACGCGAGATGCCCGAATATTGCGCGACTTCAGTCAACTCGATGGGCTCTTCTATATTTGCCTCCATCAGCTGCACCGCATTGGAAAGCTTAGGTTGGTTGACAAATAATTGGCTCTCCATTCTGAGCCGCTGCGGCTCATGACTATCTCGTACACGATCGCACACGAACATATCAGAGATGCCATTTCCAAGTGACTGACCATGATGGCTCGCAACCAGATGAATCATCATATGCAAGGGGACATCCCCTCCCGTACAGGTGATTCGATCACGGTCAAAGGTAAACAAATGATTGTTGCAATAGACTTGCTGGAACTCTTCTTGGAGCGCAGCCAAACACTCCCAATGAGCGCTGCAGCTATAGCCATCCAGAAGTCCAGCCTGTGCCAGAACATAAGCGCCCGTGCATAATCCACCGACTGAAGATTTAGACGCCCCTATCGATTTGAGCCATTTAACGGCTTCAGGTTCAACGTTGTTCCTCACGTTGATACCCGCAGTAACAAGCACAAGGTCAAAATCGTCGGCCTGCTCAATGGTAATATCGGGTACAACTTGCATGCCGCCACTGGACGTAAGCGGCGCGCTCGAAGTGCCAATCAATTTCCAATCGTAAAGCACCTTGCCGCTAAGATGGTTCGCCATCCTGATGGGTTCAATGGCTGAAGCAAGTGACATTAATGTAAATTGTTCGACCAACAAGAAGCCAATACGAAACGTATTAGGCTCCGGTCGGACGGGTTTTGCTGACTTAACTAACACTATCGAAACTGAGGGTTGAAGACGGGTAGCAAAACATAAAGCTCATGACCTCACTCGCAGATTTTCTGGATCGAGAAGTGGCGCGTACCCGACCGCTTCAATTCTTATTGGGTACTCTTCGCAGAAGTACTCCAACAGAAGCTCTGTTCCCACGGAAGCAAACTCTGCGGGAATATACCCCAATATGATATTGCTGCCTAGAGAGGGGCCGTACTCCACACTCGTGCATATTGAACGTCTTCCGAACTCATCCAGCAACACTTCTCGGGTCTCCTTGTTAAGGATAGGCCATTCACCTACTGGATATCGTTCGACGCCACTGGCATCGACGTTCTTGAGCATTACCATGGTGCACAAGTAGCTAGCCTGTTGGTCCGCCGCCTTCTGAGCCACATACGCCGCTTTACCATGAAAATCAGCCTTCTTCACAAGCTTTCGGGCTAAATCCGCTTCATGCAAATTGTAGTCTGTTTCAAGGTCAGCGTTTTGTAATCTTAGGCTTTTTTCCAGCCTTCGACTATTGGCATAGGTTTCGATGCCCACCGGATTGACGCCGGCATCCGCGAACAGATCCCAAAGCTGCAAACCATCGGCAAAATCAAAGTACAACTCCCAGCCAAGTTCTCCTACATAGGAGATCCGAAACGCCCAAATGTTGATCCCCGCGATTTCTATGTTGGCCGCCGTTGCGAAAGGAAATTTTGCGTCGCTAACGGCGTCAGGGTCATCTACCAGCGACGCCAAAACCTTGCGTGCATTCGGCCCCCAAAGCCCCAACGTCGCTAATTGATGGGTCCGGTTATGGATCTCAATATCAGCATTGCGGACTGCGGCCATCTGTTTAATCCAGACAAGATCTCGATGTCCGGTACCGCCGCCACAAATCACTCTAAAGCAGTCTTCGGATAATCTAACAATCGTCAGATCCGCGCGGATACCGCCTTTTTCATCTAAGAAATGGGTGTAAACACCTTTGCCGACCTGCGTGGCTCCACCGACTCTTGCGACTGCAAGGTATTCAAGTAGATGCTCTGCCGACGGACCATCAATGTCATAAATTGCGAAGTGCGATAAATTAACCATACCAACATCGTCACTGAGGGCGAGTTGTTCGGCATTGGATACTTCCCAAAAATGACGTGAATCCCATTCGTTCATTCGTTGCGGTATCTGGTCGCGGTATTTTGCCAGCAGCGTTGGCTCGTTGGCCGCGTAGCCGTGTGCACGCTCCCAACCCGCAGCCTCCATAAAGTAACCCCCGAGCGCCACTTCACGTTCATAAAACGGACTCTTGAACAGCTGCCTGCCAGTTTCAAACGGCTCCCTCGGGTGCACCGCTGGCGTATACACCTTCTTTGCTATTTCTCCGCAACGCCCAAAAACATAATCGTCTTGTTTCTGCTCGGGATAGAATCGAGCAATATCAATCCCGTATGGGTCGTATTCAGGTGACCCCTTTGTCATCCAGTCAGCAACGACCTTGCCTACACCAGGACCATCCTTGACCCAAACCGCTTCTGCAAACCACAGGCCTGATATCTCTGGCGCCTCACCGATGAGAGACCCGCCATCGGCAGTAACTGACAGGAGCCCATTGAAGCTGCGACGATCTTCGTACCCTAACTCTCCCAGCAGAGGTACCAACGCCATTGCTTTTTCCATTGGCTCCAAGACTTGTTCTAACGACAACTCCCTCATGGAAGGGGACATCCTGGACTCACCTGGTTCAGCGATGTCGTCAGCAGTCACCAGCACGGGATTGTCTGTTTCGTAATACCCCCATTCGATCTTTCCACCTTCTGTAGTGGCAGGATCTCCCGTATCTCGGAAGTACCCTGAATTACCTTGATCACGAAACAGTGGATAAACAATCTCTGCACCCGTACCGCTTAATTCTTCGTAGGGGCCAAAAAACATTAAAGGATGTTCCAGAGGCACCATGGGTAATTTCGACCCAACCTGATCAGCCAGTAACGGCCCCCATATCCCTACAGACACAACGACCTTATCCGACATGATCCTGCCGCGATGCGTTTCAACCCCACAAACACGGCCGTGCTCAACGAGGATTTTGATCGCAGGCGTGTAAGCAAACACTTGTAATTTACCGGTCTCTACTGCTTCATCAACCAGGTCGCCAGCAACTGTTTGCGATCTCGGCACCACTAGCCCAGCATCAGGATCCCACATCGCACCCTGAATCATGTCGACGTCACACAGGGGGAACCTCTTGACGGTTTCTTCAGCTGAAATCAGCGAGACATTGGTCCCATAGGCTTTGCCCTGACCCACTTTACGCTGCAATTCGAGCATCCGTTCATCATCGTCTATGCGGGCAACCTCAAGACCACCGATCCGCACATAGTTACCACGAGCCTCGTAGAAGTCTTGACTGTATTTGGTTGTGTAGGTTGTAAATTTGTCACCGCCGGTGGTGAAACAAAAATCTGAAGCGTGAGAGGTCGACCCGATATCAGTCGGCACTGCAGACTTATCAAGACCCACAATATTGCTCCAGCCTTGCTCGATCAAATGGTGCGCAATGGATGAACCCACTATGCCGCCAATCCCGACAATCACGGCGTCAGCTGTCTCTGGAAACACTGCCATGCAATAACTCTTAAGTACCTATTTTAAGGGTCTAATCCTATCTGTTTTTTTCAAGCCGAAGAATTACCAGAGAGTAAAAAAAACATACCGATGGCGTTTTCGTGTCTTTTTTTGTCGCTTCTGTTGAAACGTTAAAACGCAGGCAAACTTGGCCTTTAATATTGGCGTGCTTGCCGCTTCATGTGTCGAAGAGGAGGATAGGTGTTGCAACCCGCGTTTTAACGTATCGCTTATGACATTTTATCTAAGATAAGTCCTGAACAGCGCGAGTCTAGGCCGTTTTGGCCACCTTAAGATAGTTAAAAACAATACGGGTGATTTCATCGTTGAACTTGCTGATCGGTTGGCTATAGATGGCCTCGAGATGCTCGAGTAGTTCCTCGATGTTCTGTACGTCGGGAGAGCTCCCTTGGAAGTGCGCGTTGGTGAGAGAATAAACATTAAACGTTTCAATCTGCACGATCTGGATCGGCACTTTAATATCATTAAATAACGGTGGAATTTTTTCTTCATCGCTACCAGGCGTTTCAATAATCCTGGCCGTAATGAGTTCTCGCGGCTTATAGCCACGAAAGTTGGGGAAAACGCGATCTCCGGGACGGAAAACAGTTGTAAGCTGCTCTCCTTCCACCAAAGATTGATAGCGCTTTCTAAACGCCATTTCGTCTCGTGGCAAATCCATCGATCAGACTTCCTTAGATCGCGTCTCTCATCGTCGTAGCAAGCTCATCGCTGGGCTTTTCCAGCTTGGTCATGATCTTAAACGCAGGCACTGCCTGATGAAGATTCATATGCTGGCCGCTATGGGTACGATTACCGTGATCGCGGGCCATGCTAAGCGTGGTTGTATCTGGCTCAAGTAATATGTCTGCGACTATCGCATCACCCGGCAGGCGGCCAAGATTCGCAACCGAATTTTTCATATCGCCTTCAGGATCACCGGTCATGCCAGCGAACGCTGAATAAGCCTCATTCGGTTGAGCACCCTTGTTTGACGTGTTCACGACAACACCTGCATTCGCGAGTTCATCGCCAATGGTGTCTTCACCCACACCGCGCGCGGAAACAAACGGTGAGATCAGTTCAGCGATTTTCTCTGCCTTAGAGACTGTTCGATTACAAATCACTACTTCTGCTGGATTTTTTTGCGCCATTTCGTAAGCAATAGGTAGCGCCGTACCACCCGCGCCAAGGATCACAACCTTCTGGCCTGCGATGCAATCTGGATACTCTTCGAGCAGGCCATTAACGAACCCGATCCCATCCGTGTTGTAACCGATGAGTTTGCCGTCTTCACGCGCAATCACATTGACACTGCCTATCGCCTCTGCAGACTGATCTAATCCATCGAGGTGTGGCGCGACCTTATCCTTAAAACCGGAACCGGCACCGCCACCCATATAGTTTGGATCATCTTTAAGCTCTTTAAATATCGCGCCGACATTCTCTGGATCACCGACGATGAAACAAGAGCGATATGGAAGGTCATAACGTTCGAATACGGCATTATGCATCGCCGCAGAGCCGCCCGGGTAGTCGTGATCAATAGGGAAAAATAGGACTTTGACATCGCCTATCGAATCAAGATCTAGCGCATTGTTTTTTGGTTGGGCAGCAACTTCAATTAATCCGTCAGCGAACAGGGTCTGAATCGGCATAAATGGCTCTCTTATTGTTAGTTAGTTATTTGTTTGAATAATGCATACTTATAGGTGAAAGTAAGTATGTATGAGATCGTATTACATTAGCAAGGTTATAACTTACATCAGACGAAGTCACGCTAAGACCAAAAGCTACTAAGAACTACAGCCCGAAATAAGACTTAGGAATAACAATTAACAGAATGAAGCGGCGAGAAATATTAATTTGGAGCATCTGCTCGATACTCTCAGTCGGTGCTGCAGTAGGCATCCACTTAAGTGCAGCGACAGTAAATGCAACTTATCCAACACGCAATATTCAAGGCGTCATTATGTGGGGGGCTGGCGGGGCGACGGATACAATGAGTCGCGCTATCACGCCTTACGTTGAACCATTGCTAAATCAAGAGGTTATCCTAACCAACCGATCAGGGGGTGCAGGCGCAATCTCAACGAAGTACGTGCATCACCGAAAACCCGATGGCTATACGCTGCTTTATGGCGCCGAAAATCCACAATTGCATGGCGTATTAGGTTTATCAGATGTTGATTATCGAGAGTTTTATGCCGTCAATGTGCTAGCACGCGGCATCTCAGTCATTGTTGCTCATCCTGATACGCCGTGGCGCAGCTTAAAAGAACTGATGGAAGATGTGAAGAATCGGCCAGGGGAAATTAAGATGGGTTCAACCGGCCCTGGCGGCTTGCCTTATGTCATCGGTGCAATGCTTGGCACACAAGGTGAGTTTGATATTATACCTGTACCTTTTGACGGAGACGGGCCTGCGATCACGGCTTTGCTCGGCGGTCATGTGGACTTTCTACCCTCAGGATATACAGCAACCTCTGAGCACATACGCGCCGGCCGCTTGAGAGCGCTAGCAGTCGTAAATGACCAAGAGATTGAGCTACTGCCTGGCATACCGCCTTTAACTCAAGATTACCCCGCATTTAAAAAATTCCTACCTTGGGGACCTTTTTACGGTGTGTTTATCGATAAAGACGCACCGGATAGCGTGAAGACCAAATTGACTGAAGCTTTTCATCAGGGTGCCAGCGACCCTGCGTTTGAAAAGTTTGTGACAGATTTTGGTGCAATACAAATGAACGTTTCAGGCGAAGAGGCAAATGTGTTTTTAAAAAAGTGGCAATCAGTCACAACCTGGCTGCTACATGATGCAGGTGCAACGAAGACATCGCCTGAAGCTTTTGGTATCGAACGACCCTAAAAAGCAGCATGCAGCACAGCCAGAAGCATTCAAACGAAAGACAATAAGCAATAACCGGAGCTAGCGTGGAGACAAGGACTCAAACAGATCATCGAGAAGCATCAGCAAGAACCCGCAAGCCGGGCGAGCATCTTTTTGTGGCTCTTTTACTGCTCGTGAGTATCCTTGCTTTTTTCTTGTCCTATGGTATCTCCGGCTTCGCCTCAATCAGTGCGCCAGGCACTTTGCCTCTACTTGCCTCTTCAGTTTTGGTGGCATCGGCTCTGACGATTAACCGGGAAGTGTGGTCTCTTCCTTCGCCACCGCCCGACCAAAGCTTTGCTCACATGTTGACCCCCACTGTTTTGATCAATTTCTTCGCGCTGGGTCTCATCTATATCGCGATATTGACATTGCTCGGTTTCATACCGGCAACCTTCACTTACCTGTTCGTGGCCACGCTTTATCTGCACAGACAAGGGTGGTTACTGGCTTTTTTTGTAAGCCTGAACTCGCTTGCGATCATCTATATTGTGTTTAGGCTTATCTTTAAAGTGATATTGCCAGAAGGTTTACTCGAATCATGAGTCAAGCATTAGAGTACTTCTCAATTGGTTGGATGGATCCGCAGTTATTTTTTCTGACGGCGATTGGCACCTTTGCTGGGATCTACATTGGCGCCATTCCTGGATTGTCAGTCACCATGGCAGTCTCGATCTTAATTTCATTTACCTTCTCCTGGGACGTTAACGAAGCGCTCGCGCTGATGGCCGGCGTGTTTATGGGTGGCGTTTATGGCGGTTCGCGCACCGCAATTTTGTTAAACATTCCCGGTGCTCCCAGCGCACTGGTCACAGCATTGGATGGGTACCCTCTTGCGCTAAAAGGCGATGCGGGTCGAGCGATAGGGCTCTCTACCGTAATGTCCTTTATTGGTGGTCTGGTAGGCATATTAATTCTCATGATAGCCGCACCTATTATTTCGAACTTCACACTCGCGTTCGCACCGCGAGACTATTTCTTACTGGCTGCACTCGGATTGTTTTTAGTCGGCAGCTTATCTGCGGAATCACTGTCGAAGGGGATGTTTTGCGGCGCGCTTGGCGTCTTGCTGGGCATGGTTGGCCTGGACCCATTGACAGCCGAAGAAAGGTTTACGTTTGATACGCTCGAACTCACCAGCGGCATCCCTTATATCGCAGCGATGATAGGCTTCTTTGGTTTCGCTGAAATCCTGGTGCAACTACACCACTTAGATGTTAAACCGGTCAGACAAAACTTAGATAAGATCCTACCCTCGTTGTCGCTGGTGAAAAAATACCTACCGCTATCTTTGCGCACCTCATCAATCGGTGTCATTGTCGGCGCCTTGCCAGGTACCGGCGGCGATATCGCCTCGCTACTCGCCTACGATCATGCCAAACGCTCGGTGAAATCACCTACAGCGAAATTCGGTGAAGGGGCAGAAGAGGGGTTGATTGCAGCAGAAACCGCTAACAACGCCGCTGTGGGTGGCGCTTATATCCCGATGCTGACGCTCGGCATGCCCGGGGACGCTGTGACAGCGGTGATTATTGGCGCGCTCTTTATCCACGGTATTCAACCTGGGCCCTTGATGCTCACAGAAACGCCACATCTATTCTGGTTTACCGTCGGCAATCTGACGTTGGCAAATCTGTTTGTGCTAATTTTTGGTTTGACCGGGATTAGCATCTTCAGCCGTATCGTTCAGTGTCCGAAAGGTATTCTGCTGCCACTTATTTTTGTGTTGTGCGTCGTTGGCACCTATGCAATACAGAACAGTTTGATTGATGTTTATTGGATGCTGGGTTGCGGCTTCTTGGGTTATTTTTTAAAGCGGTACGGTTTTCAGGTAGCCCCTATCATCCTCGGCATCATCCTTGGACCGCTGATGGATGTCTCCTTCAGGCGTGCGGCGCTATCGGTTCAAAACGATATCAGCCAGCTCTTGTGGGAATTTGTCAGCAATCCAGTTTCCTTGGTGCTGACATCCGCTATATTTGTGCTCTTGATCACAAGCGTGATCAAATCACGTCAACAAAAAGCCGCCGAGCGCGCTGATTAACATGTTGAATTTACCGACTGGCATCGAATAACTCGCTAAGGTTTGTCATGCCATTACTAGCGAATGCTGGGTAATATGTAACCATGTCGAGCCGGCAGGGTGACGGTCCGGCACGACAGGCTGGGGCTCTACCAGGGTTCCGCTGCACAGGCGTTCATCAATGGCGCGCTGTTTTCATGCGCTTGCGTCAGGACTTCCTAGTAACAACAAACCTAATAACAACAAAGCTAGTAACAACAATAGGAACAACGTTATGCAAGCAGGCTCTTTCTTTCCGGGCTCCCATTATTCATCAATTTATGCGATGGCTGGAGATGACTGTTCTCTATTCTTCGACTTGGATGATCTAACGGAGAAGCAACAGGCCGACCATTTGTCAAATATTGAATTGACAGCCATGTTGCAGGTAGCCCTAGCCTGTATAGGCCATGGTAAAGACCATCTAGCATTGTATGAGGAATTTCTTGAGCCTGGCTGGCAGGAAACGCTGCAGCGTTACCATGGTCTATTCTCCCGTATGACAAAAGAAGTGGTCCCCTTCGAACACTTCAGCTACCACCCTAAGACCACTTTCTATCAATCGGTCGCTAACCTTATTAAGGACAAGCCGGCGCTGACCGATGTAGCAAACCTTTATATGTCCAGTGGTTCAAACGAAATAATCCATCAGAACAGCCAGCTTCTCGAGATAAACCGTAACGTCAACTCTAAGAAACACTTCGCCGAAAATGCGCCTGCTTATGGCATACGCGTACCCGATACAATCGTCACCACAAAGGGTGCACTTCGCGATACCGCCGTCACCGCGTTTTTCGAGAAACACCAGTACAAGGTGATGCTGAAACTTTTGGGTTTGGCCGGTGCGAGAAATGTGACTGCTGTCGAGAGTATCGAAGCGACCGAAGACTACGTTGCTGAATACGACAGCGAGATGGTGGTTCTGTTACAGGAACGACTGGATTTAGAGAACTATACTGAAATGACGGTTGATCTTGTCGTATCCACCAACGACATTAAAATCGCGAATCTACGAAAAATTCTTTTTGCAGATGGCCTGTGGGTCGGCAACTTGATCGGCGACTCTGTATCTATAACTGATGAGCAAAGCCGTACCCTGATCAAGGTCGGCGAATATGCACGACACCATGGTTATGTCAGCAAAGAGGGTAGTAACTGTGGAATAGATTTTTTCATCGGCCAAGACGGCAGTCTTGTTGTGACTGAGATCAACGCTCGCTGGACTGGCGGGTTGTTTCCCGCGCAGATCCTCAGCCAGATTGATGTAAACGGACGAGATGCTGTTCCTTTCTTCGATATGGTGCTCATCAAAGAAAGAGAGGCCTATGTAGACTTTATCGAACGCCACCTGACGGGTGAGTCTGAAGGTGAATTCACCATGGTACCTATTGGTTTTGGCTGCTTCCCTGTACCTATTGACGGTCAGGATTACTTCTATTCTTGGCAAATGGTGATGGGCGATTTTGACGCCTTCAAACGGACTAAAAACCAAGAATTACCCGCGGGGGTAATGATCACCGCCGATATTATCAACCCTTACCAATGATTATTTCCGGTTCACATCACTGCGGGTCGGCCCGGCCCCGGCTCTAGCGAAACCCAAACGGCACGCATAAATCACCGGATCTATTCTTTGACCAATTAAGATGCCTAACAACCTTTTATTCACTAAGTTGCCTTGCTAACTGATAGAGGAACTCATAACCGCTATACAATGATGCTTTCCGCAGTCGCTCATCCTGACCGTGTATGCGCATGTCATTGCGATCTATAAACAAACCGGACACGCCGTAAGTGGGAATCCCCGCATTGCGCATCTTTGCACCGTCGGTAGCACCGGTCGACATAGTAGGCATCACTGTAATACCGGGCCACATCTCCTCGGTGACACTCTCTACAGCTTCCATAATCTCTTTCGTCAGAGGAGAAGGATCAGAGAGGCGTCCGCCACCTTGATAGGCGACCTCTAGGTTGGGGTTATCTACTACTTCGGTGAGTATACGCAAAACATCCTGAGGGTTTGATCCTGGCATCATGCGCACATTGACAGTAGCAACGGCTGTCTGCGGAAGTGCGTTTGAGGCATGTCCTCCATCAAGCAGTGTGGCGACCGCCGTTGTTCTTAACTGTGCATTCACCGCCGCCGAACTGCTGAGTCGTGCAAGTGCATCTTCTGGAATCGGCTCTTCGAGTAAGGCCCTGAAATCGGCCGCACGCTGTCCTGTGTTTATTTCAGCCTGTCTTTCAAAGCTGACCCGCATCACGTTGTTCAACTCCACCGGAAACTTGAAATCGCGAATTTTTAGCAACGCCTCAGCAAGATCATAAATTGCATTGTCATCCCGCGGCAGCGACGAATGCCCTCCAGGATTTCTGGCGGTAACTTGATAGCTAGCAAAAATCTTTTCGGCTATTTGAATGGTGTTGGCCAGCGGCTGGCCATCCTGTAGTAATCCGTATCCACCTTCGTTAATTGCCAAAGCACCACGGAGTAGTTCGGGATGGTTGTCTAGTAACCAGTAGATACCGTTGCTGCCTCCAGTTTCCTCATCGGAAGTAAGAGCAATGATGATATCCCGATTAGGTACAAACCCCTGCTGAAGAAACCGAATGAGATTGGCAGTAAATATAGCCGCCATCGCCTTGTCATCCAATGTGCCCCGGCCATAGTAGAATTCATCGTCCTCATTAAGCACAAAAGGGTCGAGGTTCCAGTCTTGTCTTTCCGCCTCGACAACATCAATGTGGGCCATCAAAATAATCGGCTCTTTCGCGCCGCTGCCATGAATACGGGCAACCAGATTGCCTTTATGCGGTAGAGCGCCACCGATGAAAATATCCTCGGCGGGCAAACCCGCGGCTTGCAACCAAGCCGCCATTCCCTCTACCGCAATGGTATTGTTTTGCTCTGATGCGGTGGTCTTGTATTCAACCAGTTCTTTGTAAATTTGATAGAGCAACTGGTTATCGTCCTCGGGAATAACTCGCTGGGCAAATGCGGTTGAGGCAAGAACAAGGCCGCAGGCCAGTGCTAGCAGATAGCTTAATCCGGTTTTCATATTTTTCTCTATCAGTTAAGAAGTCGGGAAAATTAAGGTCTGTAATGCTGCCACAGAGAAGAGAGTAATCCTAAATCGCATTTTCTCCAAATTTCAAAAGTACCCGGATTAGCGTTTTTTGTGGTTTAAAAGTTTAAATGACCGTTTTTGGTAGAGGTTGGCCAATGTCTGGCCGTATCGATATTGAAGACTCTTTTGAGTCGTTAGGCCGAAATTAGTGGTGCTACAAGTTCTTCTTAGCTCGCGGCTTGTTCAGCGGTTTTGTGTCTTTTATCATGCCACTTTCGCGATTTCTGACAGTGCACGCATGATACAAAAAAGGGTGGGGCAAATAGATCATGATCACCATTGAGACTAAGTGAATCGGAAAGAGTCTCATGTGATGATCGTTAATAAATCATCTTCATGTTTCGGGCTGATTCAAGTAGCTCATGGCAATCGCTGCATGTGCTGCAATGCCGTAGGCCATACTTTCTTCATTTAATATCATTCGATTGGAATGGCAGGGTGCAGCCAGTGATGGGTCATCAGGTTTTACGCCTAGGAAAAACATTGCGCCCGGCCACCGTTCCAGCAGGTATGAAAAATCTTCCGCGCCCATCATGGGTGTCTTCATCGGTATGTAGGCACCTTCGCCGAATAGTTGTTCCAATGTTCCTCGGGCAAAGTCAACGAAATCAGGATGGTTAACTGTCACGGGGTACCCCAGTGACAGTTCAACTTCCGCCTCCATTTCATGCGCCATGGCGATTTGTGTTGCGATCCGCTTAATGCCTTCGTGTGCTTTAGCTCTAGAACGCTCTGATGTAGAACGCAATGTGCCGAGCATATCTACTGACTCAGGAATCACATTGCTGGTGGTGCCAGCCTCAATTTTTGTGGTGGTTAATACGACAGGATTGAAGGCGTTGATTCTGCTAACAACCATGTGTTGCAGTGCCTGGACGATCTCGCAGGCAACGGGTATCGGGTCCAAAGCATCGTGTGGCATAGAAGCATGGCCGCCTTTACCGGTCACTTTTATCTTCCAGGTATCGGCAGCTGCGAGAATAGGGCCGGGTCTGCCGGTAAATTTCCCGCTGTCCATCAGTGGTGTGATGTGTAGGGCAAAAATGGCGTCTGGTGAGTATGGTGCTTCAAACATCCCTTCATCGAGCACAACCTTGGCGCCATAGTAGCCTTCCTCTCCGGTCTGGAAAAAGAAGTCGACCGTGCCATTCACATGCTCTTTGTTTTCGTGGAGTAGCCGCGCTGCCCCGACCAGCATAGCGGTGTGTGCATCATGGCCGCAGGCGTGCATTTTGTTTGCGTTCCGGGAGGCAAAAGACAAATCGTTATCTTCGGGCATGGGCAGTGCATCCATGTCTCCTCGAAGCAGAATGCGAGGACCGTCTCCTTCACCCTTTAGCGTTGCTATAAGACTGGTTGTTTCTTTGGACGCGCGAATTTCTAGGCCAAGATCAGACAGTTCGTTTAATACCGCTGCTGTTGTTTCTGGCAGCTGGTTGCCTAGTTCGGGATTCGCGTGGATCTTTCTTCGCAGGTTGATAACGCCTGGAAGTATCTGATTAGCAGAAGCAAAAACGTCTATCGTCATCATGAATTCCTCAGTCGGTTGCTGGCAGATTCAAAAATTAGCGTGAGGCGCTTGTGGCCATTTTCCTCATAGTTGAACCTGATAGTAACACTTTAGGCAATCATGATCTGGTGGTGACAACTTCCATGACAGGGTTTGTCATTACATCCCCGATACGCGCCAAGGTAGAGACGAGGTCAACGGTAGCCAGACTTAAACTCAAGCTTTCGTCTTAGAGCGGCGAAGAATAAATTGCGACCGGTGTAGCCATCGCTCAAGCGAGCAGGGCGACTGCGGCGTAGCTAACCAATACCGGCTTGTGCGTTTGGCAGCACAAAATGTACTGCCGTTCTCATATTCAAGCGGATTAGCGCGTCTAAAACCTGATTACTTATACGGCTGCTTGCGTTTCCACCGATCAATATCGTCAAAACTGGTCTTAACGTTATCGATACTTTCCGCATGCTGCTCTGCCATAGACATCACGGTGAGATCATTGGTTTCGTTGCGATCGGCGATAAGGATCAACATCTCGCGCAGATCGTCACGCGTCACGGCATCCAGCGCTTCCAGCGCCTCGGAATTTCGACGCCAGTTTTCATCTTTCTTAAACGCCAGATAAAAGTAACGAGCACCGCGCTCGGCGACTGACTTATCTTTGCTTACCAGGTCAGATCGAACAGCCGCGCGAATTTGCTCGAGCTTTTCATCGGCGAGTTCATCAAACAGGGAAGGCAGTGTTGTCAAGAATGCTTCTGAGCGTTTGCGCAACTCATCAGCCGTGTAGTCAGCCGACTGGATGACAAACAAGGCAAACATATCTTCATTAATTTCCGATGTGAAACCGCCAGTGATGTAACCTAACTGCTGGCGAGTTCGTATTTCTGAAAAATATAAGTCAGCAAAGAAATTTCGAATCATGCCCGCGGCTGCGCGATTTTTTGCCGTTGCCTCGCCCAGTGAGAACGCTTGCCAATAAGCTGAGTTGTTCACTTTAAGCACATTGGCTGCGACAACAGAATCAAGTGTTGTCAGATCCAATGTCCGGTTTTTGTAGACATCCTTTTTGGCGATCGGCTTTAATTTAAGCCTCGACACCACGTTGCGGGCGACTTGCTCAGCTTCCAGCTGAGTGATATTGCCATAGGCCATCATTTCTACATTGCTGCGTTTAAACAGGGCTTTTGCAAATTTCTGAACATCCTCTAGATCTAGGTCTCTAGCCACTGCCAAGCGCTGTTCTGGCGTAAAGTAGTTTTCATAAAGCACCTTGCGCTGAATTTCTCGGGCCTGAATATAGGCATCAGCAAAAACAGCGTTTTCCAAGGCGCGCAGTTTGCGCTCTTTAATCGCTTCAAATCGGGCCTTGGGTAATTCCACCACCCGCATTTGCTTGAGCACATCGTCAACGAGGCTTTTGGCGGATTGGCTGTAACCGGAAACAGACAGCGTAATACCTTCGCTCCCTGCACCAACATTGAGATTTAGACCCGCGACCGATGCGGTATAAGTTTGCTCGTTGATTATTTCGTTTAGCACACTGACATAGTAAGCGCGCAGCACCACATTTTTTAGCTCGCCCATGTCCTTGGTCTGCCGCAAACGAATCTGGTAGCTAACCTGGGGGCGCTCAAAGGCGTTATCCTGCGCGTAGTAGAGTTTCAGTCCAGCCTCGTCGATAACTTTGACCGGCGCATCAGCGAGCTGGTCGACATTGCTGGGCACAAACTTGTTAGCTGCCGGCAGACTCAATGCTGCGATTTCATCAGGACTATTGAACGCTGCCAGCTGAGCATCGGAAAATGCTTGCAGACTATAACGCACCCCAAATTGATCTTCGGTGAGGTCGGTTGGCACTCCCTTAGCTTCCAAGGTGGCGATCATATTTTCGACTCGTATGGCTTGCAGTATTTCGAAGTACTGATCAGCATCCGACGCTTCCCAAAGGTAGGCGATGCGCGCGGCATCTTGGAGTGAGTAATGTATGGCGTTGTTGGCCAGACTAATTGCGCGGCCAGTCCCTTCGCCTTTGTTGTCGAAAAGTTCGTTCAGGCGGGCCATGGTGGCACGTTCTTGAAACAAATATTCAGGATAGTCCGATTGGCGTAGCATTTCGGCGCTGGCGAAAGTCGCCTCCATCACATCTTGCCAGTGATCGGCGCCTTTAGGCGTCAACTCAATTTCAATGTAAAACATGCTGTAGTCTTTGGTGGCTTTATAGGACCCGCCACTCAGCGCGGTCGCCAGCCCCTCATTCTTCAAGTGCGATAACAGGCTGCCTTCGCCTTCGTAACCAAGCATAAATCCAATCAGGTCATCCGGTTTGCTGCGATACATGGCGCGCGTGCCGCGCACTGGGAAGGCAAGGCTTAGCTTACGTAAATCCTTGACCGGCTCGACCAGTGCCAAGCTGGGCGCGCGAGATTGATCAATGAGATCAGTGGTGTAATCAACAGGTGCGATGTTCCGGTTTTCTATGGCGGCAAAATATTGCCTGGCCCACTGCTCCATTTGATCAAGACTATTGTTGGAGGTCATTGCCAAAGCCATTTGATTGGCACTGTAGTAGCGTTCGTAGAAGGACATAAATTCCTGCCGATCAATACCCTCGAGGCTCTTCAGATTGCCAATCGAGAAGTGGTTCTCCGGGTGCTTTTCATCAACCAAGGTGCGGAATATTTCCTGCTGTCGCCAGTTATCACTCTGCAGATTCTTTTCAAACTCTGAATCAACGGCATTCATCTCCCGTTCCGTGTAGTCGGCGTTAAACAACGGCGAGATAAAAAACTGGGAAAATCGATCCAGTGCGCCTTCAAAAGCTTGGTGGCTGATTTCAAAGTGATAGTTGGTGTGATCACCGGTGGTGTAGGCATTGCTGTAACCACCGTTGCTCTTCAGATAGTTGCCATATTCACTTTCGCCCGGAAATTTTTCACTGCCCAAGAACAGCATGTGCTCAAGAAAGTGTGCCAAACCAGCGCGATCTTCCGGGTCGTTGTAAGAACCGACCCAGGCAACCAAGCTGGCTGAGGATTTGTTGAGATCAGGGTCAGACAACAGGACAACCTTGAGGCCGTTATTCAGGGTTAACATCCGATATTCGGATTTGTCGGTCGCGGCTTTATCCGGCAACTGACTCAAATCTGCAAGAGAAAAGGTCGTCCAGGAAAGGAGTGCCAGAAACAGGATTAGCGTGCGGTTCATTGTGGTGGCCTTAATGTTTTTTTCCAAAACAGTGATTATAGGTAAGCGGGCCCTGCAGGCAAGGCATCAGCTCGGTGTTTCGGGCAATTTTCGCCTGCCGGCGATAGGGCGAGTGTTTGATGAGATTAATGTACGTTTGATACGCCCGACTAGATCTCAGACATCCAGCGAAGATAAGGAAAATGAGCCACATGTTCTGAATGACGGTCAAGTATGGTCATTGACTGCCTCGATGCTGATCTGCCGCTGCAGATTCTGCGAGCAATTTGTTGTCGCTTCGATCGATTTTTGTCTTTGTTCCAGCTTACCCTCAGCTAGAGTAACCTATTTGGGAATTAGCAGGATAGTTTACCTGTCGTTCAGTTGACTGTAGCCTTACGTCCTATTGTATTTAACTGGGCATGGTGTGTGTCACAGAGGTTGGTAACACTGTTGAATAAATTCGACTCAGACAGAAGCCTTGATCGCTTTGCGGTTTTAGATGGACAACTAGTTTTTGGGGAATCTTATGATATTTAAACCTGTAAAAAATCTAGCACCAAAACATCTAACGCCAGAACAGATAGAAAACTACAACCGCCAGGGTTTTGTTGCGCCACTCAAGTTGTTCGATGGTGAGGATGCACGCCTTCAGCGTAATTACCTGGACGGGTTATTGCGGCAGTTTCAGTATGCCGGACGAGATGCTTACGAGATCAACGAATATCACCATTGCTGCCAAGGTATCTATGACGTGGTGACCAATCCACGTCTACTAGACTATGTGGAAGACTTATTGGGACCCAACATCGTTTGTTGGGGGTCTCATTATTTTTGCAAAATGCCGCATGATGAACGTGAGGTACCGTATCATCAGGACGCAGCATACTGGCCTTTCAAACCAGCTAACGCAGTTACCGCATGGATCGCCATCGATGATGTTTTGCCTGAAGCAGGACCCATGTGTTACTTGCCCGGCAGTCACTTGAACGGCAGACTAGCATGGCGCCGCCGAAGCGAAAATGTGCTGCTAGAATTGGAGACAAAAGACTATCAAACGCTCGCCGACCCGTGGCCCGTAGTTCTAAACGCGGGCGAGACTTCATTGCACACAGATTTGCTTGTGCATGGATCGGCATCGAACACTTCAAACCACCGTCGCTGTGGCTTGACCATCCGGTATGTGTCGACTGACGTGTGGGTAAAAAGTGAAAAACATATTGGGTGGACTCAGTCTGCCATCCTTTGTCGGGGTGAAGATGCAAGCGGTCGTTGGCCCAATAACCCACGACCTGATCGTGAAGAATTCGGCCCTAAAGCACTGGGGGTTGGGTAGTCATCTTTAAAGAAGGCGTCAGCATGAGGTAATGCTATTACCCAAACTCAGACGTAAACAAATAGGCTATTTTGTTTGTGTTGGGTTGAAGGTGTCCTGCTCTTCTGCTGCCGCTTCGAACCAGACTTTCGCTACCTTTCCTGCATATGGTGCGTACTCGTAGCGGCAGGGTTGTTCTGTTAGTCTGGGATCGTTCTCTGCTTCAAGAATTGCCATGAGGCGCGTTTCTAGTTCTGCTCGTATTGGCTCATAATTTGGATCGTCAGCAACATTAGTCATGTAGTCGGGATCAGCGTTTAGATCGTAAAGTTCTTCCCGAGGGCGTTTGCCAAACGCTAATTGGTAGAGAGGTTCTACATCGTGTTCCTCACGGTGGGTGACCAGCCATGCCTTAGTGGGGCTGGCGTCCATATCCCGTAACGTCGCGAAGGTGTCGTGAGTCAGGTCTTCTATCGAAGGTGCTGGGCGATCGGATCCATCCTCCAACCCTAACGGGTCACCCATAGGCCAGCGGTCGGGTTCAAAGTTCACGATGTAAATGAAATCGGCTGTACGAATTGAACGCTGCGGATAAGGCAGCATACCTTTCCTTGCATGGGCAATGTGCCGCTCGCGCCCAGTTACAACATGATCGCGTTCAGGTTCAATCTGACCATCTTCTTCACTGAATAGCAGTGGCAGGATGCTCTTTGCCGTCATGCTTTTTGGTGGACTCATGCCACCTGCGGCACAGAAAGTAGGGCCCAAGTCCATCAGGTTAACAAAGTCTTCTATGATTCTGCCGGGTCTAATTTTGTCAGGCCATCGCGCCGCCAGTGCGACTTCGCAGCCAATATCATAAAGATTGCATTTCGCACGTGGCATGCCGGGAATACCATGATCCCCGCTGACCACAAGTAACGTGTTGTCTAACAATCCGTCATGCTCGAGCTCTTGCAGTAACACGCCTAGGCCTGCATCCGTGGCAAGGCATTCGCCAAGATAGTCCGCGGCATCCTCCCGCACATCGTGCACGTCAGGCAAGAAGCCTGGCATACGTCCCTTTAGTTGGTCTGGGTCGAGACCCCACAATGTTTTTCCTGAGCCGCGCTCCCAGGTTCGATGCGTGTTGGTCGGTCCCCACCAGTAACAGAACGGCTGTCCATTGGGCACGGCATCCAGAAAGGCTCTGACGTTGGCACGGGTTTCCTCATAGAGACTTTGTTTTGCTTGTTCGATGCCGGCTTCGCCTTCGCCGAAATCATCGGCATTTTGGGTCACCCAGTGTGAAAACTGATTGAAATTGTATCCGGCGGGATTATATGCGGTGCGTTTCGCCCCCATAGGTGCATTCATGGTCATGCCTGGACTCCACACCTTGTAGGTATGACCTATAAAGTAGTTGGCATGAGCCTCTAGGGCGAGTGGAAATGTTGGGATGCTCTCATCCCACTGCGCACCCATCAGGATTGCACCTAACCCCGTTTGCCAGAAGTACTGACCGGCTAGTATAGAACTGCGGCAAGGCGTGCATGATGGTGCAGGCACCAAAGCGTTCAGAAAAAGCGCACCTTCGGCAGCGACTCGGTCAAAGTGGGGTGTTTGGATGAGTTCGTTAAGCCCGCCCGTGGGTTGGTGTTTTGCGTATGCACTAGCGTATCGGCCCCAGTCATCTGCAAAAGCAAACACAATGTTGGGTTGGCCTCCCGGCGAAGATGTCTTCACAGTTAAAACCCGTTTAGTTTGGTTGCTTCAGTTCATTATGGCTTGATTGATCCAGGCGTGCATTATGAAACCATCAGAGAATTTTAGTGCATCCCTTTCGTGGGTGCCTGTGCCGACTGGAAGTTGGGCTAGGTCTCAAGTTTTGCGCAGCTTTCTCAGCTGAAAGTCACCGGATCATCGTCAAACGAACTGAGGTCATCACATCTTGCTAACGGAGTTGTCGGCACGTCGTGGCATAAATCGGTGCCGGTTTGCAAAAAACCTCAAGACGAAATCTGTTCACATTAAGGAATTAACCTTGGGATGAACTTAGTCATGCCTTGGATCGGTCCAACTTCTCCGGCATAAACAACGCCTTTGCGATCAACCGTGACACCCTCTCCCATGGAGCCAAGGCCACCCATACCGGACCCGCGCTTGGAATCATGTGCCCTCACATAATAAAGCACTTCTCCGGTACGCGCATTTCCGACACGCAGCCCCTTCTGCCAACCGGGATTGTAATTTTCATCTGACTCAGAATCGATGGCGTACAGCATGTCGGTTTTGGGATCGATAAACAGACCGCTAATGCGGCTGAACTGATACCAAGTATCGAGATGCTCTCCGTTTTGAGTGAAAATTTGAATACGACTATTCCCACGGTCCGCGACAAATAGTCGACCCTGCGAATCCATCGCTAGCGAGTGAGGCGAGCGAAACTGTCCATCCTCAAAACCGAACTCTCCAAAGCTCTTGATGAAGGTGCCGTCTGGCTCAAACATTGAGATACGACTCTTCGCCGTTGGACCTGCCTCGTTCTGATATTGAGCACCGTGTGTGTCACCCACATAAATAGTTCCATTCGGTGCAATCAGCACATCATTGGGCGCATCGAAATGGGTGGGCGGATCTCCCGTTTCGCCCGGCGTTCCCAGCGTCATCAAAAGTTCACCCTGTGGACTGAACTTCAGCACGACATGCCCCTTGCCGGCTGCTGAGGGATTCTCTGCGAGTTCGCGGGCATTCGCAGCGCGCGCATCGGCCACCCAAATATTACCTTCGCTATCAATATCTATTCCATGGGGCCAGATTATCTGACCGGCGCCAAAGCTCTGGACAACGTTGCCGTCTGGATCCAGTTTAACCATTGGATCTACATTGGAAGTCGCGCAGGAATTTGTACCACAGCGATCACCAGCCCAAACATGAATGCCATCGATATCAATATTAACCGCACTAACTGATCCCCAGCTACGACCGTCTGGCAGAGTGCCAAAATTACGCTGAGTTTCATAAGGATTCGGCAAATGGTTGATTGGCTTCTGGTTGGCATGCGCTGCTGGCTGGATTGCACCTGGACGCGCAGGCTCGGCCATAGCGTTGGTGGAAAGCAACGACAATGCGACACTCGCCACACCTACGGTAAAAAGGAAACGCGCGCCGATGTTGGTTTCAGTTTTATAGGTCTTGTTCATTTTCCACCTCGTAGAAAGCTATGTTTAACGCTTGAATTTACTTCATGGGAAAGTCTGCTTTCGGTTTCGCGTGCAAACTTTTACTCAGCTACTCGTATCGACAAACTATGATCTAGGTGGTGAGTAGTGTCTGACAGGAACATTCTTATTTATAAGTCTGAAAATAAAACACATTTTTTGAAGAAGGGTCAAGTATCGTAATTGCTGGATATTTGTAGTTTCTAGGTGGGCTCTCGCAATTTTCCTTTGGAAAATGCTGCCGCTGAGCGATCTGGGTTATC
>CAJXBG010000036.1 GCA_913050215.1 uncultured Gammaproteobacteria bacterium | reverse complement strand
ACGACATTCAGGCTGTCATGAGCGAACTACGTCAAACAGAAAAACCTACCAAAAGGATCATTATCGCTGGAGGCGGACAAATAGGTCAGGGGCTCGCTCATGCTGCAGAACGACGTTACGGCGTGCGTATTATCGAAAGCAACCGGCAGCGATGTTACGAGCTTTCTGAGTCACTTGATCGCACCATTGTGCTCGCCGGCAATGCCTCTGATAGGGACCTTCTACTAGAAGAAAATATTGAGGAAACCGATGTTTTTTGCGCCGTCACGAGTGATGATGAAGCTAACATCATGTCATCTATGCTCGCTAAGAGTCTCGGGGCTAAGAAAGTCATTACCCTGATAAATAATCCCGCATACGTTGACCTTATTGAAGGCAGCGAAATTGATATCGCGATATCGCCACAACAAGCAACACTTGGCAGTATACTAACGCATATTAGAAGGGGCGATGTTGTAAAGGTGCATTCGCTGCGACGCGGCGCGGCTGAAGCAATTGAGGCAATAGCACATGGTGACAAGCGCAGTTCTAAAGTAGTCGGTCGAACAATCGAAGAAATTGATCTACCTCAGGGTACAAACATCGGTGCGATTGTTAGAGGTAAAGACGTCATAATCGCACACGATGATGTTGTGGTTGAGCCGGATGACCATCTGATTCTCTTTTTAGTGGATAGATCACGTATTGCCGAAGTAGAAAAACTTTTCCAGGCCCCATTCACCTTCTTCTAGTCCGGTTCCTTCATGCATATTCAAATCGCAGCACGGATACTTGGCATACTACTGATGATGTTCAGTCTGACTATGCTGCCCCCCGCGTTTGTCTCGTGGTTATTTGAAGATGGTGTGAGCATCATATTTATAGACACCTTCGCAGTTACCCTTGGTGCTGGTCTGGTACTCTGGTTGCTGTTTAGGCGAAATATGCAGGAAATGAGGACGAAAGACGGGTTTCTGATTACATTTATGTTCTATATGGCGCTCGGATCCTTTGGCGCTATCCCTCTAGTTCAACCGTCAGGAATAGCGCTCTCTTGGCCAGACGCACTGTTCGAATCTTTCTCTGGTTTAACCACTACCGGTGCAACCGTTATTACCGGCATTGATGAATTACCTGAATCAATACAGTTTTATCGGCAACAACTACAATGGCTTGGTGGTATGGGCATCATTGTACTTGCCGTCGCCATATTACCCATGTTGGGCATCGGTGGTATGCAGCTTTATCGAGCAGAAACACCAGGGCCCGTCAAAGACAGCAAACTAACACCTAGGATCAAACAAACAGCATTAGCACTCTGGTCAATCTATTGCGGCCTGACAGTCCTCTGTGCACTCGCTTATTGGCTCGCAGGGATGACTTGGTTTGACGCCATCTGCCACAGTTTTTCAACCGTTGCCATTGGCGGATTTTCAACGCACGACGCCAGTATTGGATATTTTGACTCTGCCGCAATTGAGGCTGTTGCTATTTTCTTCATGGTACTCGCTGGACTGAACTTCGGCTTACATTTTTTCTCTTTCAAAGAGCGTTCTGTCCTTCACTACTTCAAAGATGATGAAGTACGTTTCTATCTTTCTATTTTGTTTGCTGCATCGCTAATTGTTGCTTTCATCCTTGCAACAACAGGCACCTATCAGACTTCTGATGCTATTAGGTACGCTGTCTTTGAAGTAGTTTCAATTTTTACAACAACAGGCTTTGCGACTGCGGACTTTACTGTATGGCCAAGTATGGCCCCATACTTGATTTTCTTCGGCGCATTTGCAGGCGCCTGCGCTGGCTCAACAGGAGGCGGTATGAAAGTCATGAGAGTCATGCTCATCTGCAAACAGGGCTTGAGAGAGATTGACAGGCTGATTCACCCGAACGCAATCTTCCCGATTAAACTCAATCGACGACCAGTACCAAGTAATATTATTGAGGCAGTATGGGGCTTTTTTTCTATCTACGTCATTGTCTTTTTATTCATGCACCTGATGTTGGTCGCAACCGGTATGGACTTCATCACAGCATTCTCAGCAGTAGGCGCCACTATTAACAATCTGGGACCAGGTCTTGGAGATGTCGCATACCATTATGGAGATATTGAGGTCAGCGCAAAGCTGATTCTCTGCTTTGCAATGATGCTTGGACGTCTAGAAATCTTTACTTTACTCGTGTTGTTTTCTCCCATGTTCTGGAGAAAATAGTGAATCACTCTCTAGTGATGCGTCCAGCTATTGCCTTCGTAATTGTAAATTCGTAATTTTCCTGATGGACGCTCACGAAACCTCTTGTACTCCCACTGGTACTGGGCGGGTATCTCCCTCACACAAGCTTCAACACTCTTGTTAACACCTGCCATTGCGACCAAACTATCTGCAGCGTAAACGTCCGCGACAGGTTCTCTGAAACAGACAGCAAACCCGTTATTCGCCGGTAGTCGCTTCAAAAAACAACACACGATACGCGCACCTGTTTTTCGTTGTAATCGACTGATTAGCCGATCCGTTAAGGCTGGTTCGCCAAAGAAAGGCACAAAATCACCCGTCTCGGGTACTTGATCCGGCAAAATAGTTACTAAACCGCCAGCGTCAAGACACCGATAAAGCCGTGTAATGCCTTTTCTTGTCGTGGGTACCAATTCGTTACCAAATCGACCCCGAATCTCCTCCATGATGCTTTGTAACCAGAGCTTATCCGGCGGTTGATATAAGCCCGCCATTTCACCGATGGGGTTCATGGCGTAATAAACATTAAACAATTCCCAACTGCCCAGGTGAGGCAAAATAACAATGACCCCGTCACCCTGAGCATAGGCTTGCTCGAAAAGTTCGTTGTTCTCAACGCGGGTAATCCATTGGCTTATTCTGTCGAAGGAACCCATCCACGCAGCGGGAGTTTCCATGACGTTCTTACCCGTATTCTCTAGGCTTTCGATGACTAATTGAGCTCTCTCATCATTACTAAGCTCTGGAAAACAAAGGTCTATGTTGGTCCGGGTGACTTTAGAAGCGCGGGTGTCCAACTTCAGATTCAGATACCCAATAAAGCTACCGATGGCGCCACTTAGACCACGTGGAAACCAAGAAATTAAGGTCATTAGCCCATAAATTGCTAGCGTTTGTAATCTAACCTTCATATTCAAAAAACCTATTACGTTGACAAAGTAGTGCGGAAGATTGCTATATCAACGTGCCAAAAACGGCCAGCGCAACTGCTATTGTCATCGTCGATCAGCATCTTTACACATCATTTTCGAGTTTCTCCAATTGAACGAAAACGCCACCATGACACAAGCAAGCGCCGGTGATAGTTTAACATTGGTCTGTCCACTGATGTTATTTTACCCTTTCTGAATTTCCCGTCGCATCAGGTATACTAGCGCTCTTTTTTAACCCGGCATCGAGGCAAATGAGCGCGTTGACATTTCAGGACTTAATTCTCAACCTGCAACAGTATTGGGCAAAGCAGGGTTGCGTAATCATGCAACCCTATGACATGGAAGTAGGGGCTGGCACTTTTCATCCTGCTACTTTTCTAAGATCGCTTGGCCCGGAAAACTGGAATGCTGCCTATGTGCAACCCTGCCGTCGACCAACCGACGGCAGATACGGAGAAAATCCCAATCGATACCAGTACTACTACCAGTTCCAAGTGGTCATGAAGCCGTCGCCTGAAAACATCCAGGAGTTGTATTTGGATTCATTACGCATGCTCGGAATAGATCCCCTGGTGCACGATATAAGGTTCGTTGAGGATAATTGGGAGTCGCCTACCCTTGGCGCGTGGGGCTTGGGCTGGGAAGTCTGGATGGATGGCATGGAAATCACTCAATTTACCTATTTTCAACAGGTTGGGGGGCTAGAATGTTATCCCGTGACCGGGGAAATTACCTATGGACTTGAGCGGTTGGCTTTGTACCTGCAGGGCGTAGAAGACTTTCGCCAGCTAGTCTGGTCTCAGAATGGTAGCCGAACTGTTACCTATGCCGACGTCTTCCACCAATACGAAGTAGAGATGTCAGGTTATAACTTTGACCATTCCAACGTCGAAGCGCTGTTCTCTCAATTTGACTTCAATGAAACCGAGGCACTCAGACTATTAGAGGTAGGCCTGCCACTGCCAGCTTATGAATTTGTGATGAAGGCATCACACGTCTTCAATTTATTGGATGCTCGACATGCTATTTCTGTTACCGAGCGCCAGCGGTATATTTTGAGAGTGCGTACGCTTGCTAGAGCAGTTGCCAAAGCCTATTACGAGTCGCGAGAACGCGCCGGCTTCCCCCTTGCAGACGAAGCCATTCGCAGAGCCGTTTTAGCGGAGGGGCAAGATGTTAAATAAAAATCTGCTAATCGAAGTTAGAACCGAAGAGCTACCGCCTAAAAATCTTAAGAACCTAAGGGATAACCTCGTTGCTGGCATCAAAAAGGGGCTGCAAAAGCAGAGTCTCTCGCATAGCAACGTTATCGGGTTCGCGACACCAAGAAGACTCGCAGTCATCGTTGAACAGCTTGCAGATCGCCAACCGAATCAAAATGTTGAACGCAGGGGTCCCGCACTTGCGGCAGCACTCGACGAGAATAACGAACCAAGCAAAGCGCTACTCGGGTTCGCCCGATCTTGCGGCGTAGAGAATATTGATGATTTAGAAAAAAGAACGTCAGAAAAGGGCACTTGGTTCTATTTTAGTGAGGAGAAAACCGGAGCATCCGTAGGTGACTTGATACCGTCGATCATCGAACAAACAATTAAAGCCCTACCCATTGAGCGTCGAATGCGTTGGGGTAGTTCTAGGTCAGAGTTTGTAAGACCGGTGCAGTCTTTCATCCTGTTATACGGCAACGAGGTCATTCCGATGAACCTGTTAGATCATGAAGCTGGAAATAAGACTGTCGGTCACCGCTTCATGAGTGAAGGGCAGGTCGTCATAAAAACAGCCGATAGTTACGCAGCTACCCTCAGAAGCCATTCTGTCATCGTAGACTTCGAAGAACGAGTTGAGTCGATAAGAGCTCAGATAGGAGAAATAGGAAGAACGCTAGAAGCTAACGTTGTTATAGATGAGAAACTGTTGGAGGAAGTAGCCGCTTTGGTTGAATGGCCGGTTGTACTATCTGGCAACTTTGACCCAAGTTTTCTCGCGGTACCAGAAGAAGCGTTAATATCTGCCATGAAGGAACATCAGCGATATTTTCACGTCACCGATGCAAACAATAAGCTGCTGCCCAGATTTGTCACCGTATCAAATATAGAAAGCAAAGACCCTAACGCTGTAGTTAAGGGGAATGAACGTGTCATTGCGCCGCGGCTCTCAGACGCCGCATTTTTCTTTAGTCAGGATAAAAAGTCAGATCTGGAGTCTATGCTACCCCGACTAGATCAGGTGATTTTCCAGAGTGATCTCGGAACTTACAAACAAAA
Organism: uncultured Gammaproteobacteria bacterium; assembly: GCA_913050215.1. GTDB lineage: Bacteria > Pseudomonadota > Gammaproteobacteria > Pseudomonadales > Azotimanducaceae > UBA4582. The sequence continues at coordinate 28,774 of CAJXBG010000036.1, read as the reverse complement.
AGTCGAACGCATCTCAAGTTTAGCCGGATTGATCGCTGGAAGACTAGGCGCAAATGTTGAAGCCGCAACCAGAGCCGGAATGCTTTGTAAATCAGACCTAGTAACAGATATGGTCAACGAATTTCCAGACCTCCAAGGGTTGATGGGTGGTTACTATGCCCAGTACGCTGGTGAAACTAACGATGTTAGTGAGGCGATAGCAGATCACTACCTTCCAATACAATCCGGCGGTAACTTGCCTCGGTCTGTTGTCGGATGCTGTGTATCGATCGCTGACAAGCTCGATACGCTTACCGGGCTCTTCGGCATAGGCCAGCCGCCGACCGGATCAAGAGACCCTTTTGCGCTGCGTCGCCAGACGCTCGGTGTGATACGGATGTGCATCGAGAACAATTTTGATATTGACATTAAGAGCCTGGTGAAAGATGCAGCGGAACTGCATCAGAAAAATTTCGAAGCAGATGATGTCTCTTCTTATCTTTTGGATAGACTAGAAACTTGGTATCTGGACCAGAATATAGACGCTTCACTTTTCAACGCAATTCGACACAGCAAACGAGGCGTTGGGTCACTGGCTCAAAATCATTCCGACTTGCTAGCTTTGCAGGAATTTTCTTTACAGCCAGCGGCAGAGGGCTTGGTTGCAGCGAATAAGCGCGTCGCCAATATACTGAAAAATGTTGATTCGGGCACGCTTCCGAGTGTCAACCGCGCACTTTTCGAAGCGCCAATTGAAGACCAGCTTTACACTGAGGTTGAAAAAATTCAGTCTAAAGTCATAGAAACTCCGGAGTTCACAAGTAGATTAGCGTTGTTGGGAGAACTACAAGCGAACATTGACCAGTACTTTGAACTGGTGATGGTAAACTGCGAAGATACTGAGACGAGAGATAACAGGTTAGCTACTTTGTTATCACTTCGTCAATTGTTCCTAAGTGTCGCTGATTTCTCCTTGCTTCAGCTATAGCGATTATTCGGAATTGGTGAGTGAATAGTTTGGAATAAAAATGTCGAACCGTGGCCTCGTAATTCTCGACCGTGATGGCGTCATCAACGTTGATTCTCCTCTGTACATCAAGTCAGCAGATGAATTTCAACCCATTACTGGGAGCATCGAAGCGATCGTCCGCCTTTACAAAGCCGGCTTCTCGATTTACGTTGCGACGAATCAAGCTGGGCTCGCGAAAGAAAAGTTTAGCCTAGAAGATTTGACATTGATGCATCAAAAACTCAACGTACTCGTTGAAAGTAAGGGGGGCAAAATAGAGAAAATATTCTACTGTCCCCATCATCCAGATGAGCAATGTGAGTGCCGAAAACCAAAACCTGGCTTATTACTGAGGATCGCTGAGCATGCTGGACAAGCACTGAATCAAGCTGATTTTGTTGGCGATTCACTCAAAGACATTGAGGCTGCGCTTGCTGCTCACGCTAACCCGGTGTTGGTCCTTACCGGCAATGGAAAACGCACTCGCGAAACCCTGGAAAACAGCGTCGTGACTTTCCAAGATCTTGCGGACTACGCTGATTTTAAACTTACTATGTAATTAGATGTCGAGGTTAGCAACCGCAAGTGCGTTACTCACAATAAACTCTTTCCTCGGCTCAACATGATCTCCCATTAATGTCGTAAACAGTTGATCCGCCGCTATTGCATCTTCGACATTCACTCTTAACATTGAGCGTTGTTTAGGGTCCATGGTCGTTTCCCATAATTGGTCCGGGTTCATTTCACCCAACCCCTTATAGCGTTGACGACTTTGCCCTCTAAGCGCTTCTTGTTGGAGCCATTGAAGTGCTTCTGAAAAACTGGACACTACCTTTTCTTTATCGCCTTTTTGCACGATCCCTTGCTCTACAATTAAGCTCGCCAGTTTTTCACCGAGCACCAAATAGTCTTCGTAATCCTTGGACTGGAAAAAATCGAGCGTAAAGACATACTCCCTTGAGACGCCATGGTTAACCACTTCCACTTCTGGATAATACAGGTCCCGCTCAGCATCATGCTTGATATCAAAGTGATACTGCGTCTCCGTCGTGTTCAGTAGATCCATCTGACCTTGAAATTTAGCAATCCAAGCGCTCACAACATCTCGATTATTCAATTGTGCTGCAGGCAGCGGGTCGGCATAAACAAATTGCTCGAGGACTTCGACGGGAAAGATGCGTTCGAGTCGCTTGATGTTTTCCTGAATTCGGTAGTAGCTCTGGGCCAGACTTCGAAACTCCTCAGGCTCAATCAACTGCGACCTATCTTGGCTATCTGGTATCAAACGTGCATCTTCCATCGATACTTCAAAGATGTAATCAACAAGTTCCGCTTCGTCTTTTATATAACGTTCTGATTTACCGCGTTTCATTTTATATAGCGGTGGCTGAGCGATCATTACGTGTCCACGCTCGATCAGTTCGGGCATATGTCGAAAGAAAAAAGTGAGTAGTAATGTCTTGATATGTGCGCCATCGACATCGGCATCCGTCATGATGATGATACTGTGGTATCGCAGCTTATCAGGATCAAATTCAGTTCGGCCAATACCGCAACCCAACGCCGTAATCAATGTACCTATCTCTGCAGATGAGAGCATTTTGTCGAAGCGAGCTTTTTCAACATTTAAAATCTTACCCTTTAGCGGCAAGATTGCCTGATTCTTGCGGTTTCTCCCCTGTTTGGCTGAGCCACCCGCTGAATCACCCTCTACAAGATATATTTCAGACAACGCTGGATCTTTCTCTTGGCAATCCGCCAGCTTGCCAGGTAATCCGGCAATATCGAGCGCTCCCTTACGGCGGGTCATTTCTCGCGCCTTACGGGCGGCTTCTCGTGCCCGCGCTGCATCGATCATTTTCTGCACAATGCTCTTTGCTTCAACGGGGTTTTCTAACAAATAATCTGCAAAGTTATTTCCCATCTCCTGCTCTACGGCCGTCTTGACCTCAGAGGATACGAGTTTGTCTTTTGTCTGAGATGAGAACTTCGGATCAGGCACTTTTACGGATATCACTGCCGTTAGCCCCTCTCTTGCGTCATCTCCAGTTGTATTAGTCTGTGCTTTCTTGCCAAGACCTTCTTTTTCTATATATGTATTGAGCGAGCGTGTGAGTGCGGTTCTGAAACCCTGTAAGTGAGTCCCGCCGTCGCTTTGAGGAATATTGTTGGTATAAGCAAACAGGTTTTCCTGATAGGAATCATTCCACTGCAAGGCAACCTCTACACCAATGCCATCTTCCCTTAAAGCAGAGAAATGAAATATTGGGTTAAGCGGTGATTTATTTTTGTTGAGATATTCAACAAAAGAGCTGAGACCACCCTGGTACATAAAAGTTTCGGTTTTTGCTGTTCTCTCATCTAGGAGTTCTATGGAAATACCCGCGTTCAGGAAAGCTAGTTCCCTCAATTTTTTCGCGAGTATTTCATAATGAAACTCAATATTCGTAAAAGTTTCTATTGAAGGCCTGAATCTCACTTTTGTGCCGGTTTGTGCGGTATCACCTACGACTCTGAGGTCATTTTCTGGCACGCCGTCTCTGTAGATCTGTTCCCAGATGTGACCGTCACGATATATCGTCAGCGTAAGCTTTTCAGACAAGGCGTTGACAACTGATACACCTACGCCATGCAGACCGCCTGACACTTTATAGTTGCTATCATCGAATTTCCCGCCGGCGTGAAGAACTGTCATGATCACTTCTGCTGCAGATTTACCTTCTTCGTGTATTTCCGTGGGTATGCCGCGGCCGTCGTCAGTGACTGTGACGGAGTCATCGGGATGAATAGTCACGGTGATTTTCGAACAAAAGCCCTCAAGGGCCTCATCAATCGAGTTATCGACCAGTTCCTGCACCATATGGTGCAGTCCGGTGCCATCATCGGTATCTCCGATATACATACCTGGACGTTTTTTGACAGCCTCTAGCCCTTTTAGAACCTTGATACTGCTCGAATCGTAAATATTCTCGTTGCTCATTTAGTCACTCACTCCCTCGTACTCGATAACGCACTAAGTACGCCTTGTTTCACGTGAAACACTTCTGCTTGACACTCATTCCAACTAGCTTCTAGCTCTTTTTCATTAATACCGGTTGCCATCACTTGAGCTTTCATTTTTAGTAAGCTTTGGCAAAGCAACCTTCTGTGATCCAGATCGAGTTCAGATACTAGATCATCAACTAGATAGAGCACGCTTTGATTATTTACCTGCTGCTGTATTTTACCCTGAGTTAGTACCATCGCCCAAGCGAGCATTTTCAATTCGCCCCGAGAACATACCTCGGTCACAGGCTGACCATTAATCTTTAACTTAATATCCGCCTTATGAAAGCCAAACTGGGAAAACCCTCTTCGGATATCCCCTTCCAAAGATTGTTCAAAGACACTGGCGAGTGTACTTGCTTTGTCCCAACCTCGCGAATACTCACAATGGATTTTGCTTCCAAATTCAGTCAATTCACCGACTAGCTGCTGAAGCTCGACAACATATTTGTCAAAATATATCTGTCTATACCCGTCAATGGTCTCGGCTGCTTGCACCAGTTTATCAGTCCAGACCTTAAGCTCTTGCTTCGGATGACCGCCTTTCAATAATTTATTTCTCTGCTTGAGACATCTATTGGCGATATCCCATTCATCAGAGAAGGTAGGTTTCACGTGAAACACGCCCCAATTAAGAAACTTTCGTCTTAATTGCGGAGAACCCAGCAACAAATCGACTGTTTCTGGACCCAAAACCAATACAGGGAGTAATCTGGCAAGCTCTGACGCTTTTGATATAGGCTCACCATCTATTCGAATTTCTCGCTTACCTGCTAGGCTGCGACTGACGCCCGCTCTAATCTCACGTCCGCTATCACCAACTATTTGTCCAAAAACAACAGTTTCGTTCTCGCCATGCGTCACCAGTGGCGTAATTTGATGACTTCTAAAGCTACGGGCGGTAGCCAGATAGTGAATCGCCTCTAGCAGACTTGTTTTGCCACTACCATTTTTGCCGACGATAAGGTTAAGTTGAGGTGAGAACGCCAGGCTTGCCTGGACTATATTTCTTAAATTGGTGATTAAAAGCCTGGTAAGCACAATCCAAGCGGGATCAGAGTTTCATTGGCATGACAACATATAGCGAGTCATCTTCTTCCGGGTGTTCAAGCAATGCACTGCTATTGGCATCGTGAACAGTAATCTTGACTTTATCGCAATCCAGCACGCCCAACACGTCTTGTAAGTAACCTACATTAAAACCCACTTCTAAATCGACGCCCTCGTAATCCACTGTAACAGTCTCCTCTGCTTCTTCCTGTTCCGGATTATTTGCAGATAATTTTAGCTGACCAGCAGACAAATTTACTCTAATCCCACGAAACTTTTCATTGGAGAGAATAGCGGTCCTGTTTAACGCCTGTTTAAGCTCAACCTTATCTGCCAAAACTATCTTATCGCCGTTCTTTGGGATCACGCGGTCATAATCTGGGAAGCGTCCATCTACCAACTTAGTTGTCATCGTAAAATTATCGGAACGTGCGCAAAGATGATTCGCACCAAAACTGATCTCAACATCCCCTTCCAGATCGCCCAACAACCGCTGTAGCTCAAGCACACCCTTCCTTGGTACGATAACTTGCTTCATTTGGCTGTTGCCAGAGTCCTGGCTAAGGTTGCTTGAAGCTAGTCGATGGCCATCTGTCGCTACGCTTCGGATATAACCGTCGCCCAACTCTAGTAACATGCCATTGAGAAAATAGCGGACATCTTGCTGAGCCATCGCAAAAGCCGTCTTATCGAGTAACTTTTTAAAGGCTTTACTATCAATCTTGGTCGTAATTTCAACAGCCGACTTGTCGACCGAGGGAAAATCAGCTGCAGGCAGGGTCGATAGATTCGACTTGAAGCGCCCAGACCTTATCAAGAGTCTTGACTCAACCAGCTCAAAGTCAACAGTTGCCTTGTCGGGCAACTCTTTACAGATATCAAGCAACTTTCTCGCCGGCACTGTAATCTCGCCAGCGTCTGCACTCTCAGTACTTACCTGGCCGATAAGCTCTACTTCAAGATCAGTGCCCGTTAGTGAAACACTGTCTTCAACTACCTGAATTAGCACATTAGACAGCACAGGTAGTGTCTGGCGGCGCTCTACGACGCCAGCCACTTGCTGAAGTGGCTTTAGCAACAATTCTCGATTTACACTGAATTTCATTTTCTATCCTAAGTAAGTACTCACTTAGCGGATAACTCGCTAAATATAGACTATTCTATTTACAGCATCATTGGACTAACGACGTATCTGGAATCGGGATCATCGGGATCTGTCAGCAACGCTGCTGATCCAGCATCGGAGAAAGCCATCACTATTTCTTCGCTTTTCATGACCGATAATGCATCTATAAGATACTCGACATTAAATCCTATGTCTAAATCATCACCATGGTAGTCGATAGTGATATTTTCTTCGGCTTCCTCCTGATTGGGATTATTAGCCTCCAGTTGCAGATTATCCCCGGTAACAACCATTCTAATATTTCTATAGGTCTCATTCGAAAGGATCGCGGTTCGCGTCAATGCTTCTTTTAGGTCAAGCCGATCTACTTTGACAATGTTGTGATTGTCCCCTGGAATCGCTGCTTCAAACTCTGGATAAGTCGCATCAATAAGTTTTGTTGTGACGGTGCCTGTATCAGTCACCACCTGTAAATGATTAGCCGTGAAGTAGACGGCTAATTCACTACCATCTGTTTTAATCATTTTGAGCAATTCCAACACGCCCTTACGCGGAATAATATACTCTCCACTCTTCTCTTCTAGATCAGGTAAATCTATTACTGAGGTCGCCAATCTCTGGCCATTTGTCGCTACTGTCGTCAACCTTGAAGATGACAATTTCAGCAACATCCCGTTAAAGAAATATCTGACATCCTGTTGCGCCATGGCAAAACCAGTTTTCGCCAACGAATTACCAAAGACATCGGAAGAAATTTTCAACGGCGCTACATTCTCATCAATCTCGATACACGGATAATCCTGAGCAGGCAATGTGCCGAGCTGGGATCTATACCGACCGCTTTTGACTTGTAAGTGATCGCCAACTAACTCACAATCGAGCATGGCTTCTGGCCTTAGACTTCGACAAATATCGATTAGCTTTCTGGCTGGTACCGTGATGGCGCCCTCGTTTAACACCTCTACATCTGAGATATTGGCCAACAATTCTACTTCTTGATCAGAGCCCACCAGGCACAGACCGTCCGCCTGAAGTCTTAACAGTAAATTCGACAATATTGGTAAAGTGTGACGACGTTCAACGACACTCGCTACAAACTGCAACGGGCCGAGTATCGCTTCTCGTCTGACTGAAAATTTCATCTTTTGAATTTGTCTGAATAGATTAAGCGGTCAACGTTCTAATAAGATTATTATAATCTTCCCTAATATCCCTACTACTCTCTTTTAATTCTTCAATTTTGCGGCAAGCATGCAACACCGTCGTATGATCTCTACCACCAAAAGCATCGCCTATCTCGGGCAGACTGTGGGTAGTCAATTCCTTGGCTAGCGCCATTGCCAGTTGCCTCGGTCTTGCAATAGACCTATTCCTTCGCTTTGAGTGCAAATCCGCTATCTTGATTTTATAGTAGTCAGCCACTATTTTTTGGATATTTTCAATCCCAACCTGCCGCTCGGACAAAGCAATTAGGTCTTTTAGCGAATCTTTTACCTGCTCAATGGAAATCGATCGCCCTGTAAAAGTAGCGTTTGCAATCACTCGCTTCAGCGCTCCCTCCAGCTCTCTGACATTTGATCTGATTCTCTCGGCGATAAAGAAAGCGGCATTGTGCGGCACCTCAGCCTTTTCCATCTCCGCCTTTTTCATTAAAATAGCCACTCGGGTTTCCAGTTCCGGAGCCTCTACTGGCGCGGTCATACCCCACACAAAACGGCTTTTTAGTCGTTCCTCCAGACCTGCTATTTCTTTGGGATAACGATCACAGGTTAGAACAATCTGACTGCCATTCTCCTGCAGGCGATTAAAAACGTGAAAAAACTCTTCTTGTGATTTCATTCCTTTTGCTAGGAACTGGATATCATCCATCAACAAAACATCTACCGACCTGTAATACCGAGTAAATTCTGCCATCGTGCCATGCTCAATCGCCCGTACCATGTCTTCCATAAACCTCTGGGAATACATGTAAGCAACTTTAAGCTCGGGATGCTTGTCATGGATAGCATTGCCAACGGCATGCATAAGATGCGTCTTTCCCAAACCAGAACCACCATAAAGCAGCAAACATTTGTAGGTAGTTCCAACACTTTCAGATACCTGCACCGCTGCAGCTCGCGCCAGTTCATTTGATCGACCTTCGACAAAGTTATCGAAAGTAAATTCACGTTTGAGCTCCAGCAGCGGGTAGAAATTCTCCCTTGCTACAAAACTATTGCTATTACCTGAACCCGAACTCGTGCCGTCGGGTATGGTGAATACACCACCGTTTTGCGCGCGCCTGACAGCCGAATGACCTGCTTGAGAACTGCGGTCTGAGGAAGTACCAATGCAAAGCGTGACTTCTACTGGTGTGTCCTGGCACACCACCTCCTCAATACGACCAAAAAATTGACGATTTACCTGGTCTTCGATGTACTTATTGGGTGCAAATAACCTTAATGCATTCTCATTATCAACTACCGCCTGTAAAGGTTTTATCCACGTATTGAATTGATGTGCGGTCAATTCACTTTCCAGAACTTGCAAACATTTTTGCCAGATTACTACCGCCACAGACCCTCCGTACAAGCCGTGATGCATGTTATTATTTTTGGAGACACGTTATTTGCGAAGCAGGGTACTACAGAAACGCGTTTCACGAATAGTAACTCCAATTGTACTCTCAAGCCAATAGTTGTCACAAAAAAAGGTTAAAAAAAACGCCTTATTTTTCAATATGTTATACACGAATATAGTAGGTAAGCGGTGGCTAACCTGTGAATAAGTTGTGGATAAAAAAACGGTGCATTTTGCAGCCTGAACAATTGTGGATAACCCTATCATTTCAACACAGGTTACCCACAGAGAAACTTCCACCCTAACACTGCTTATACACAGACTTACAACCGCCCTAAACTACTGAAAGCTATGGATAAAAGCTACTGATACACAATTATTCGGTCCCTAATAAGAGTAATAACAATAAGTTTATATATATAAAGATCTTTATATTAAAAGAAGGGATCTTAGAGCCTAGAAAAATATATCAAAACTCAAATTGACTCAGTCATGCATCTTGATTAGACTTCGCGCTCATTTTTGAACCAACACATTTTCGGAATAAATATCATGAAAAGAACTTTTCAACCTAGCGTTATCAAACGCAAGCGTACTCATGGTTTCCGTGCCAGGATGGCAACTAAAAATGGTCGTCTAGTGCTAAAAAGACGTAGAGCGAAGGGCCGTAAAGTACTCTCCGCATAAGTATCCTTCCTTAGGCTCAAAACTGACTCAACGTCTTAGGACTACCTATTTCATTGAAGGTTGACAGTTCGCAGTCTAAGACCTTGCTAGACATGGTAATCTCCTGGCACAACTTTTGAATAACCAGGTAAAAGACGACAGCATTGATTTCTCAAAGCTTCTCGAAAGAAAACCGAATCCTTAATTCAAAGGAATTTAGTGACGTCTTTGATCGTGCCCAATACAGGGTCGGTTGCTCCGAGTTTCTTGTTCTGGCTATTGATAGCAGCCTTCCCTCAAGCAGGATGGGAATGGTAGTGGGTAAGAAAAACACCCGTCTAGCTGTAAATCGCAATAAGATTAAGAGAATATTCAGAGAATCCTACCGAAAAATTGCCATCTCAATGTTCAGCAACGACTGCTTGGACATTGTTATCATCACCCGTCCCGGAGTCATTAAGTGCTCTAGCGAAGAGCTATTTGGACAATTATCAAAAGTGTGGCTAAAGCTTCGAGAAAAAGTAAGCAAGGTGCGTAACAGTGTTTAGGAAAAGCCTCATCGCAGTGATCAAACTCTATCAGTTTTCCATCAGTGCGTTACTGGGTCAAAGGTGTCGGTTTTATCCGAGCTGTTCAAACTACACGATTGAAGCAATAGAGACACACGGTGTAGCGAAAGGTTTATACCTGGCGACGAAAAGAATCACAAAGTGTCATCCATTCCATCCGGGTGGAATAGACATGGTCCCTCAGAATAAAAATCACGAACAATAGGTTTACCCATGGATTTTCAAAGAATATTTATTTTGTTGGGTCTAGCAGTTACAGCGTATCTGATAATACTTGCATGGAACGAGGACTACGGTTCAGGTAGGAAAGTTGTGGCTGACCTACCGGGCGGCACCGAGTTCATCACTGACAATGGAAATGCTGCTAGTGATATTTCCGAAGCAGTGCCAACAATTGAAGATAGCTCGAGTTTAGATAGCGTTACTGATTTTATACCTACTGTCGAACCAGAATCTCGGAGTCAGACACCAACAGCTGAAACACAGGCCTTCAACGAGAGTAGACTTGTTAGCGTTAAGTCTGATCTGTTGCATCTAACAATCGATACGTTAGGAGGCGATATTGTTAAGGCTTCGCTAGTAGCTTTTCCAACCACTATCGATACACCAGAATCACCGTTTACACTTATAGATCCAGGGAATAGCTACGCCGCTCAAAGTGGGTTGATTGGTAAAAATGGCACAGACACCAGTGCGGGTCGTCCTCAATTCAGAGTGTCCAGTTACAACCATTCTCTAAGAGAGGGCGAGTCCGAGCTGCAGGTTGACTTTACGCTGGAACAAGCTGGGGCAACGATCATTAAACGATTCACGCTAAGGAGGTCTGATTATCTCATTGATGTGGATTATATCGTAGATAATAAGTCTAACGAGGCATGGCAGGGCGCACTTTTCGCCCAAATAAAGAGAGATCGAAACGCGCCAATAGTCTCAGATGAAAATGCTATGGGTCTGCAACCTTATACCGGCGGGGCTACTTTCCTTCCCGGTACGCCATACAACAAACTTGAATTCGACGACATAGAAGAAGAATCCTACAAAGAAAAAGTTGATGGTGGCTATATCGCCATGGTGCAGCATTACTTTGTTTCCGCCTGGGTGCCAAAGGGCGATGCATTAAACACCTATCAAGCGAGATATCTCAGGCAACAGGATGTTTTTCTTTTCGGGTTTACAAGTCCGATCTGGAGAGTTGAATCTGGTCAACAGTCGACTCAGGGAGCGCAATTTTATGTCGGACCTAAAGACCAATATCGCTTAGAAGAAATTAGCCCCGGGCTTGATCTGACGGTTGATTATGGTTTCTTGTGGTGGTTAGCCCAACCTTTGTTTTTTTTGCTAGACACGATTCATAGCATGGTAGGAAATTGGGGTATCGCCATCATAGGGCTGACGATACTGGTTAAAACACTACTCTTTCCGTTGTCAGCCGCCGGGTTCAAGTCGATGGCTAAAATGCGAAAGTTACAGCCTGAAATGGCTCGTTTGAAAGAAAGATTTGGTGATGACAAGCAGAAGTTCTCTCAGGCTATGATGGAGCTATATAAAAAAGAGGGCGCCAACCCATTAGGTGGGTGTTTCCCTATTCTATTGCAGATGCCAGTATTTCTGGCATTGTATTGGGCCCTAATGGAAAGTGTGGAGTTGCGCCAGGCGCCTTTTATTCTTTGGATAGATGACCTATCGGTTATGGATCCATATTTTGTGCTGCCGATCCTGATGGGAGGGTCAATGTTCTTAACGCAGCTTATGCAGCCTGAACCCCCGGACCCTATGCAAGCGAAAGTAATGAAATTAATGCCGATTATGTTTACTTTCTTTTTCCTCTGGTTCCCTTCTGGGCTTGTTTTATACTGGTTGGTAAACAATATACTTTCGGCTGCCCAGCAATTCTACGTTAACAAAAAGGTAGAAGCGCAACCCTGATATAAAACACCGATAGGTGACGAACTTGGCTCATGGTAGCAAGGACACAATAGCAGCGATAGCCACGCCAGCGGGAAAGGGCGGCATAGGGGTGGTCAGGGTTTCAGGGCCACTCGTCGCAGAAATTGCAGTGAAGGTGCTCGGTAAATTACCAAAACCTAGGGTCGCGACTTTTTCAACTTTCTCAGATAGCGATGGTCAAAACATTGACCATGGTCTTGGTTTGTATTTCCCTGCACCCCACTCTTTTACCGGCGAAGATGTACTGGAACTTCAAGGGCACGGCGGTCCCATTGTCATTGATCTTTTGCTTCAAAGAACGCTTGAACTGGGTGCCCGAATTGCTAACCCAGGGGAGTTTTCACTCAGGGCATTTCTCAACGACAAAATTGACCTAACCCAAGCCGAGGCCATAGCAGACCTGATAAATAGCTCTAGCAAACAAGCTGCTAAAGGGGCGATTAACTCTCTTCAGGGTGAGTTTTCAGCACGCGTAAATGCGCTTGACAAAAAAGTTGTAGGCCTACGACTGTTCATCGAAGCAGCCATTGATTTTCCCGAAGAAGAAATAGACTTTCTGCAGAACGACCGCATAGGCCAATCTATTAAAGAAATACAAGAGGGGTTAAACGCATGTCTTGGTCAAACAAGACAGGGTGCTGTTCTAAATGACGGTATTTCCCTGGTGCTAGCCGGTAAACCCAATGCAGGTAAATCAAGTTTAATGAACGCGCTTTGCGGAAAGGATACCGCAATAGTGACGGATCATGCCGGCACGACTCGCGATGTATTGACGGAAAAAATACAGATGGACGGGATACCCATTAATTTGTTTGATACAGCGGGACTGAGGGAAACAGACAATCCGGTAGAAAAAGAAGGCGTAAAAAGAGCACTGGAAGAAACAGGAAGAGCAGATATAGTGCTATTGTTAGTTGACGTATCGGACTGCCGAGAAGCATGGCGCGACGAAGTTAACGACCTTCTTTCGATTATTGAGGGTCAAGGTACTGTTGTAGTCTTGCTCAATAAAACTGACTTACTCGAGCAACCACTTTCTGAAAAACACACTCATGTGGCGACAGATTCGAACTGGTCTGTTCTGCAAATATCCGCTAAAACTCGAGAAGGCATCTTAGAGCTTAAAACGACAATTAAGCAGATAGTGGGTTATGTTGACACCAGCGAGGGTGTTGTTCTAGCCAGGCGTCGTCACATCCATGCACTTGAAAAAGCAAGCGAAGCGGTAGAACGAGGAAGAGTGCAATTGGCAACTTATATGGCCGGTGAATTACTTGCAGAAGAACTCAAAATAGCGCATGAAAGTCTTTGTGAAATTACCGGAGAATTTTCCAGCGATGATTTGTTAGGGGAGATTTTTTCCTCTTTTTGTATCGGTAAATAACCCGGTTTTACCGTTACTTAGTGTTGGCCCATGGACAAAATGCTGCCAAGCGTAACGATAGACATTGGTCCACCCATGGGTATACTTTGCCACCCAACTGATTGTGGGCACTTTATCGATAAATTTAGTCGAATACTCATACTATGAATTATCCTAAAAAATTTGGCGTTATCGTCGTAGGCGGCGGTCATGCAGGTACCGAAGCGGCGCTAGCGTCCGCGAGAATGGGCGTAGAAACGCTGCTGGTTACCCAGAATATCGAAACGCTCGGGCAAATGTCCTGTAATCCGGCGATCGGCGGTATTGGCAAGAGTCATCTGGTAAAAGAAGTTGATGCCTTGGGCGGCGCGATGGCGCTGGCGGCTGACCACGCCGGTATTCATTTCAGAGTACTTAATGCGCGTAAGGGTCCAGCGGTACGAGCCACCAGAGCTCAGGCTGACAGACATTTGTACAAGAACGCCATTCGTGGAGTGCTGGAAAACCAGCAAAACCTCCATATTTTTCAACAATCCGTCGATGATCTTATTGTTGAAGGAGAGGCAGTCAGAGGTGTTGTTACAGCGTCCGGTATTGAGTTCGAGAGTGAGACGGTCGTCTTGACCGTGGGTACGTTTTTAGGCGGTATTATTCATGTAGGGCTTGATAAATCTGCCGGCGGTCGTGCTGGTGATGCACCAGCGAATCGTTTAGCTGAAAGACTGAGGGAAATGCCCTTTAAGGTCGCCAGGTTAAAAACGGGAACGCCACCAAGAATTGATGGGAAGACAGTTAATTTTGAAGGGCTAGATGAGCAAGCCGGGGATAGTCCCCGGCCCGTGATGTCCCATATGGGTAGTCGAAAGATTCATCCGGCGCAAGTAAGCTGTTTTATCACTCACACCAATGCCAGAACCCACGAGCTGATTAGAAGTGGACTGGATCGCTCTCCATTGTTTACAGGAGAGATTGACGGTGTTGGACCCCGATATTGCCCCTCTATTGAAGACAAAGTCGTACGTTTTTCAGACAAAGATTCACACCAAATTTTCATTGAGCCAGAGGGACTTAACACCCGGGAATTGTATCCAAATGGTATATCAACCAGTTTACCTTTTGATGTCCAGATGGAGTTGGTCAGAAGTATCAAAGGGTTTGAAAATGCACATATCACAAGGCCTGGATACGCGATCGAGTACGATTTCTTTGAACCAAGAGATTTGAAATCCTCCTTGGAAACAATCCATTTAAATGGGCTGTACTTTGCCGGACAGATTAATGGTACGACAGGATACGAGGAAGCAGCTGCTCAAGGACTCATTGCTGGTCTTAATGCTGCCCGTCAATCCACTGAACAAGCGCCCTGGTGTCCGGGTAGAGATCAGGCCTATATTGGGGTGCTTATCGACGATCTCATTACAATGGGAACCAAAGAACCTTATCGGATGTTTACCAGTCGAGCGGAATATCGTCTTATTCTCAGACAAGACAATGCAGACCGTCGTTTGACTGAGGCAGGCCGAGCGATGGGGTTGGTTGGTGATCAAAGATGGCATCGGTTCGAGGAAAAGTTATCGCTTATTAATGCGCGTAAAGCGCAGTTGGAAGACCATTGGTGTCATCCAGGAGACGTTGAAATAGAAACGTTGGTGGGTAAAGCGCTAGGCCGAGAATATAACTTGGCTAATTTGCTGAAACGGCCGAATGTTTCCGTTGAAAACCTGATTGAAAAGGCAGGTTACGTTTGGCCAGATGAAGAGGTGAATGAACAGATCGAAATAGACCTAAAGTACGAAGGCTATATATCGCGGCAGCAGGAAGAGATTGATCGTTTGAAATCTGAAGAGGGTATGGTGATACCCACCGTGCTAGATTACGGAGTGATCAACGGACTTTCAAATGAAGTTCGCCAAAAATTGATAGATGTACAGCCGGAAACGATAGGTCAAGCAAGCAGGATTTCTGGCGTGACGCCAGCGGCGGTTTCCCTGTTAATGGTACATATCAAGAAGAGCAAACACCTTCGCGCTAGCCAAAAATCAGCGTAGACCGAAAGATGGCATCCGACGAAAGAGAAAACCTCGAAGCGTTACTGGAAAAGGGACTGACAGACGCAAAAATTTCGCCCAGTACTCGCTTTATTAGCCAGACCGTCGACTTTATTCATGAACTCGCTAAGTGGAACAAATCCTATAATCTGACGGCGGTCCGCGATCCGTTGCAAATGGTGCCATTACACATACTGGATTCTATGGCCCTTTATCCATTTGTTGAAGAGCAAACGCAGGATATCCTTGACGTAGGTAGTGGTGGCGGTTTGCCCGGGATACCCTTGGCGATAGCCTATCCCGAAAAAAAATTCACATTGCTTGATAGTAATGGCAAGAAAACGCGGTTTCTTAATCACGTTAAAATGACGCTTAAACTGACTAATGTTGAAGTCATCCAATCCAGAGTAGAAGACCATGTTGGAGAGTTTGATCTGGTCATGTGCAGAGCTTTTGCGAGTTTAGTTGATATTGCGACCGGCGTGAGTCATCTTGTGAGAGAAGAAGGTGCTGTCTTCGCGATGAAAAGCAAGCATGAGGTGTTGGATCAGCGGATAGGTCAAATGCGATTTGAGCAAGTGCATCGTCTGGAAGTCACCGGAATCGATGCGCCCAGACACTTGGTTGTGTTGAGGAAGGCAGCCTAATTGATATTTTTCGGCATTAAATAAGATCAGTAGTAGAGTTAAATAGCATGACATTCGCCGCGAAGTCGTCAGCGGTTGGCAATCAGAAACAGGTAGCTCTAAATTGGCATTAGCATTAGCAATCACCAACCAAAAAGGCGGTGTGGGCAAGACCACAACCAGCGTTAACCTGTCCGCCTCTCTCGCAGCGATGAAGCGGCGTGTTCTATTGGTCGATCTTGATCCTCAGGGAAATGCAACCATGGGCAGCGGTGTGGATAAATCTGAACTTGATGCGTCAGTATACGACATACTCGTTAATGGCTTGACGGTGTCTGAAGCCAAAATAGAAGCCGAATCTGCGGGGTTT
This sequence comes from uncultured Gammaproteobacteria bacterium, assembly GCA_913050215.1. GTDB lineage: Bacteria > Pseudomonadota > Gammaproteobacteria > Pseudomonadales > Azotimanducaceae > UBA4582. The sequence continues at coordinate 12,417 of CAJXBG010000036.1, read as the reverse complement.
GATCTTCTTGGATCAAACGTAGACTTAACCGGTGCCGAGATCGAATTACTGTCTATGGACAGGAGAGAGTTTCGATTAAAAGATGCGTTGATGCCGGTTCAGGCATCGTATGATTATATAGTCATTGACTGCCCCCCTTCCCTTAGTCTCCTGACTATTAATGGCCTTGTGGCATCCGACACGGCAATGATACCTATGCAGTGCGAATACTACGCGCTTGAGGGTTTGTCAGCGCTTATTAACACGATATCGAGAATTACGGCTAGCCTGAACCCTGATTTGGAAGTTGAAGGGATTGTGAGAACGATGTACGACCCCAGAAACAGCCTGACAAAAGATGTTTCGGATCAGTTAGCGAACCACTTTGGAGAGAAGTTATACAGAACTGTTATTCCGAGAAATGTTAGGCTGGCTGAGGCGCCCAGTTACGGCTTGCCAGTGCTCTACTACGACAAACAGTCGCGAGGGGCTAGGGCTTACCTTGCTCTGGCTAGCGAGTTAGCGAGAAGGTACGAAGGGATAGATAATGCCAATGGAGTGGGTACTCGTGATGATTCATCGGGAACAGATGCGGCAATAGACGAAAAGGACAGGACGCAAAAGCAATGGTAGTGAAGAAAAGAGGGCTAGGTCGGGGCCTGGATGCGTTATTAGGCGCCGATGCGAGAACAGCGAAGGCTGAGCCTGAAGATGTCTCGGGCAAGCTGCAGGAGGTCCCGATAGAATGGATTCAGCCGGGTAAGTATCAGCCTAGAAAAGTCATTGAAGATGAAGCGCTTCAAGAGTTGGCTGCCTCAATTAAAGCTCAGGGCATCATGCAGCCGATAGTATTGAGGTCGATATCCGAAAATAAATACGAAATTATTGCGGGGGAACGACGCTGGCGGGCAAGTCAGTTAGCTGGCTTGGAGAAAATTCCAGCGATAGTACGAGAAGTCAACGACGAGTCTGCCATCGCGATGTCTCTTATCGAGAACATTCAGCGCGAAGACCTCAACCCGATGGAAGAGGCGATAGCCTTGCAAAGATTGATCAAGGAATTTGATCTTACGCATCAACAGGTTGCTGAAGCCGTGGGCAAAAGCAGAACCGCCGTCACAAATTTTTTACGGCTGATCAATTTGAGTGCCGAGGTTTCTCAGATGCTGGCTCATGGAGACATTGAAATGGGTCATGCGAGGGCGTTGTTAAGTCTTGATGACGAAAAGCAAAGCCAGGCGGCAAAGGAGATTGCCGCGAAACAGCTGAATGTTCGCCAAGCAGAGGCATTGGTGAAGTTGTGGCTTAGTGTACCAAAGGAGAAGCAGAATAAGGGAAAGTCTGTCGATGCGGACACTCGGCATCTGGAGAATAGGCTCTCGGGGAAATTAGGACAGCCAGTCCAAATACAGCATAGTGCAAAAGGCAAAGGCAAGTTGGTCATCGCCTATAACTCGCTGGATGAACTTGACGGTGTTCTCACACGTTTTGGTGATCTTGACTAGCGAGGTAATACCGATCGTCGTAATCGATCACAGGTTCGTCTATTAGAGATCATAATTCGTTTGGTATGGAAAAAAGTAACGATTTACCTCAGTCTGAAGTTGAATGGCGTAATCTAAATCACTATACTACGCCCGCTCGAATATAGGGGTAATTGTGCTTCTTAAAATCCCGTTTCGAATCGTGTTGGTTCAATTAGTCGGTTTAATTGGCCTCGCATTAGCTTATCTGCCATTTGATGAAGGCGGATATGTGAGAACCTACTCAATTTTACTGGGTGGTTTGTCATCGATGCTTCCTAGTGCATTTATGGCATGGCATTTGACTCGCCCCACTTCGGCGCCAGGTAAAGCCTTTAGGAGCCTGGTGTACGGTGAAATTGGGAAATTTGCGATGACCGCAATTATTTTTATTGCGGTCTTTGCTTTTGTTAAGCCATTAGACGTATTGTTCTTCTTTTCATCACTAGTAATAAGCATGCTATGTCATGTGTTCGTGCCATTGTTCTGGCCGACAAGCGTTCCCTCAGATCAGGGGCTTGCCGCATCCAAAACTGCCGGCACAGGAAATTAGCAAGTCAGGAAACAGAGTAATTAAGTATGCAGAGCGAAACTCAGACTTCCAGCGAGTATATCCAACACCATATTACCAACTTAACGTATGGTAAGTTTCCAGATGGTAGCTGGGGCATTGCACATTCCATTGAAGAAGCAAAAGCCATGGGTTTCAATGCGATTCACGTCGATACAATGTTCTGGTCTATCAGCCTGGGAGTTGTATTTTGCGCGCTATTTTACTGGGCGACCCGCAATCTAAAGGCTGGTGTGCCGGGTACATTGCAGAATGTATGCGAAATGGCGGTTGAATTTGTAGAGGACAACATTCGTCAGGTGTTTGGTACCCGTCCGAATGTAATTATCGGTCCACTTTCTTTGACGATCTTAGTTTGGGTTTTTCTAATGAACCTGATGGACCTGATCCCGGTTGATTTTATTCCAGCACTCGCAGCCATGGCTGGCATTCACTTCATGAAGGTTGTGCCTTCTACGGACCCCAACGCGACTTTAGCGATGGCTCTCGGCGTATTTTTCCTTGTGATGTACTACAACATCAAAATGAAGGGTCCTGTTAATTTCACCCTGGGTTTGTTCACTCACCCTATTGATCACTGGGCTGCGGCACCGTTTAATTTCCTCTTGGAAATGGTAGACCTTATCGCCAAGCCGCTTTCGCACGGTCTGCGACTCTTTGGCAATATGTATGCAGGTGAGATGATATTCATCTTGATCGCGTTGTTGCCTTTCTATGCTCAATGGGCGCTTTCACTCCCATGGGCCATTTTCCACATTTTAATCATTAGTCTTCAGGCGTTTGTGTTTATGATTTTGACAATAGTCTATCTGACGCAGGCACATGAAACCGGAGATCATTGATCAAGATATTTTTTAAATACATACAAGAAGTTAATACACACGTTGATGTGCAATTGTAGGAGTAAGTAATGGAACAATCGTTAATTTTTATAGCTGGTGGCATTCTGATGGGCCTTGGAGCTATCGGTAGTGGTGTTGGAATCGGCATCCTCGGCGGAAAATATCTTGAAGGTGTTGCCCGCCAGCCGGAACTTCAGCCAATGCTGATGACCCAGCTGTTTATCTCGCTGGCATTGGTTGACGCTGTACCAATTATTGCAGTAGGTATTTCGCTTTACATGATCTTCGCGATCTAACAAATAGCGAGTTTTATCTATTATCTTTCTCGAACCTAGAGGTGAAGTGTGACTATTAACTTAACCATGGTTGGTCAGCTAATTTCTTTCGTGCTGTTCGTGTTGTTTTGCATGAAGTTTGTTTGGCCACCATTGACCCAAGTAATGCGCGAACGACAAAAAGCATTAGCCGACGGTCTTGAAAAAGCCTCAGCCGCTGAGAAGCAGTTGGAAGCGGCAAATGACGCTGCTGCGAACGAACTTGAAGAGGCAAAAAAGCAATCTGCTGAACTTTTGGCTCAAGCCCGCACGCGTGCTAACCAGATCGTTGAAGAAGCTAAAACGCAGGCTGGTGAAGAAGCTGAACGAATTAAGCTGGGTGCCCAGAGTGAAATTGACCAGGAGGTCAACCGAGCGCGTGAAGAACTAAGATCGAGAGTGAGTGAGCTTGCGATTGAGGGTGCTGAGAAGATTCTGGAGACCAGCGTAGATAAAAGTGTTCATCAAGATATGTTGAACAAGATTGCGGCGCAACTTTAGACTAACTATAGGACTGTATTAGGTAATGGCTGAGTCAGAATTAACGACAATTGCTCGACCCTATGCCCGGGCTGCATTCTCGCAGGGGCTCGACGAAGCATCTGGCCTGGCAAACTGGTCGCGAATGCTCGGTATGCTTAGTGCGGCAATTCAGGACGATGCGGTACGATCGACGCTTGAAAATCCGTTACTTACCAGAGCGCAGCAGAGTGAGCTAGTTATCGAAATCATGGGTGACGAACTGAGCGAACAAGGACGGAACTTTGTGACCGTCCTGACAGAAAACGGTCGCATCAGTCTGATGGCTACAATCTCTGAAATTTTTGAGTTGCTGAAAGCCAATCACGAAAAGACCATGGATGTTGAAGTGACTAGTGCTTATGAAGTGAGCGATGAAGACGGTAACAAGCTTTCAGAGGCCCTTAAAAGTAGACTTCAAAGAGACGTGAATCTTACTGCTAGTGTAGATTCCGCGCTCATTGGCGGTATCGTCGTCAGAACAGAAGACACAGTGATAGATAATTCGGTCCGGGGTAAGCTCGATCGATTGGCACAAGTATTGAATTAGAGATAAACCGCTACTTTAAACGGTGTAGAAGCCGGATATAAATAACGGAAACACATACACTTTTGAATTAACCATTCCTCGAGGAACGGGACATGCAACAACTAAATCCTTCTGAGATTAGCGAAATAATCAAGCAGCGAATTGAGAAGCTTGATGTTTCTTCTGAAGCAAGAAACGAAGGTACGATCGTCAGTGTATCTGACGGTATTATCAGAATTCACGGACTCGCTGACGTTCAAAACGGCGAAATGATCGAGTTTCCAGGGAACCTCTTCGGGTTCGCATTGAACCTTGAGCGCGACTCAGTTGGCGCGGTTGTCCTTGGTGACTACCAGTCCCTAAGAGAAGGGCAGACAGCTAAATGCACCGGCAGAATTCTTGAAGTGCCGGTAGGACCAGAGCTTCTTGGACGCGTAGTAGATGCGCTGGGAAATCCAATCGACGGCAAAGGCGCGATTAATACAACGCTGACTTCGCCCGTTGAAAAAGTCGCCCCTGGCGTTATTGCCCGTCAACACGTTGACCAGCCGGTGCAAACCGGACTTAAGTGTATCGACTCTATGATTCCGGTTGGCCGGGGTCAGCGAGAGTTGATCATTGGTGACCGTCAGACAGGTAAAACAGCGATAGCGATTGACGCGATTATCAACCAGCAAAAGTCTGGGATTAAGTGTGTTTACGTCGCGATCGGTCAGAAGTACTCCTCGGTAGCCAATGTTGTAAGAACACTGGAAGAACACGGAGCAATGGAAAATACGATCATTGTTGTCGCCGGTGCCTCAGATCCCGCGCCTATGCAGTACATTGCTGCCTATTCAGGCTGTGCCATGGGAGAGTACTTCAGAGATCGTGGTGAAGATTCACTGATTATTTATGATGATCTGACGAAACAGGCCTGGGCTTATCGTCAAATTTCTTTGCTGCTACGTAGACCACCGGGACGAGAAGCTTACCCTGGAGATGTGTTCTACCTTCACTCAAGATTGTTGGAGCGAGCAGCGCGGGTTAACGCCGATTATGTAGAAGCGTTTACGAATGGAGAAGTTAAAGGGCAGACTGGTTCGTTGACCGCATTGCCGATTATTGAGACTCAGGCTGGTGACGTATCAGCATTCGTGCCGACCAACGTAATCTCGATTACTGACGGACAGATTTTCCTTGAGTCCGACAAGTTTAATGCAGGCGAACGACCCGCGATGAATCCCGGTGTATCGGTTTCGCGCGTTGGTGGTGATGCCCAAGTTAAGTTCATGTCTAAGATCTCTGGTGGTATTAAACTCGCATTAGCGCAGTACCGGGAACTAGCCGCTTTTTCTCAGTTTGCGTCTGACTTAGACGATGCAACGAGACGCCAGCTTGAACATGGTGAGCGGATTAACGAACTGATGAAGCAAAAGCAATATGCGCCAATGTCAGTTGCTGAAATGGGCGTGGTTCTTTTTGCCGCTAACGAGGGTTTCCTTGAAGACATTGAAGTGGGCAAGGTGCTGGATTTTGAAGCCGCATTGAAGTCGTATATGAACTCAGAGCAGTCGGCATTTATGGATGAAGTGAATGCAAACGGTGTTTACAGCGATGAAGTTGTCGACACAATGAGAAAAGCGATTGAAACATTCAAGTCAACTCAGACCTGGTAGTACCTGCTGAATAGCAGGTGGAACTAACGAGAGAAATATGGCAAACGCTAAAGAACTAAGAAAGCAGATCGGAAGTATTAAGAATACTCAAAAGATCACCAGCGCGATGGAAATGGTTGCTGCGAGTAAGATGCGAAAGTCCCAGGAGCGCATGGCCCGTGGTCGGCCCTACTCTGATCACATGAAGGACGTGATTGGTCACGTCGCGAATGCTTCCCCTGAATACCGTCACGGCTTCATGATTGAAAGAGAGGTCAAGAGAGTCGGTTATATCGTGGTAACAACTGATAAAGGTCTTTGTGGCGGTTTAAACATTAACCTACTTAAAGCAACAGTTAACAGCATCAAAAAGTGGGTTGATCAGGACGTCGAAGTAGATCTTTGTCTGATTGGTAATAAGGGCGCTCAGTTTTTCCGAAGCTACGGTGGTAATGTGATCGCAGCAAGCAGCCACGTAAGTGAGTCCCCTGCCCTGTCAGATCTCATCGGTAGTATTAAAGTCATGCTTGATGCATTTGAAGCGGGCAAAGTAGATAAGATATTTTTATCGAACAATGTGTTTGTCAATACGATGACTCAAACCCCAACAATTAGTCAGTTGGTACCTTTGGATCCCGCTGAAGATGCTGAAATGAAGCATCGCTGGGATTATATTTATGAGCCAGATGCAAGACAACTGATAGAAGGCTTGGTGACAAGATTTATTGAATCGCAGGTTTATCAGGCGGTTGTAGAAAATGGTGCCTGCGAGCAGGCAGCCAAGATGATCGCAATGAAGAATGCGACAGATAATGCGGGCGATATGGTGGATGAGCTACAGCTCATCATGAATAACGCACGACAGGCAGCAATTACACAGGAATTGTCAGAAATAGTTGGTGGTGCGGCGGCTGTTTAAGCCAGCTTAGTACCGAAGCGGTTAATAAGGCTTTGGGCAACATCAATTTTTCAGGCTTCAAATTTAGAACATAAGCGTAAGCGCATAGAGGATACAGCAATGGGTAGTGGACGTATCGTACAGATAATTGGTGCGGTAATTGATGTGGAATTTCCCCGGGACGAAGTGCCTAGGGTATATGACGCATTGACTGTCGATGAAGGTGGATTGACTCTCGAAGTTCAACAGCAGTTAGGTGACGGCATCGTCCGTACTATTGCTATGGGGAGCTCGGAAGGTATAGCGCGTGGTCTGGGTGTGAGTGATACTCAAAATGCTATTTCTGTACCTGTTGGCGAAGAAACGCTGGGTCGGATCATGGATGTTTTGGGTAATCCAATTGATGAGAAAGGCCCCATCGGTGAAAAAGAAAAAATGCCAATTCACCGCAAACCACCGACTTATGACGAGCAAGCCGGTAGCCGGGATTTGCTTGAAACTGGCGTAAAAGTTATTGACCTGATCTGCCCATTCGCAAAAGGCGGTAAAGTTGGATTGTTTGGTGGTGCGGGCGTTGGCAAGACAGTGACGATGCTCGAGCTCATCAATAACATCGCGTCAGAGCACAGCGGGTTGTCAGTATTTGCCGGTGTGGGAGAACGTACTCGAGAAGGAAACGATTTCTACCACGAGATGCAAGATGCGGGTGTATTGGACAAGATCGCAATGGTATTTGGCCAGATGAATGAGCCGCCGGGGAACAGACTCCGGGTTGCCTTGTCAGGTTTGACAATGGCAGAAAAATTCCGTGATGACGGTAAAGATGTACTGCTGTTTGTTGATAATATTTACCGTTACACACTTGCAGGCACAGAAGTATCTGCATTGCTTGGTCGTATGCCATCAGCTGTTGGTTATCAGCCGACGTTGGCAGAAGAAATGGGTGTACTTCAGGAGCGTATTACAACAACTAAGACCGGTTCAATTACCTCGATTCAGGCAGTTTATGTCCCTGCTGACGACTTGACTGACCCGTCTCCTGCAACAACGTTTGCTCACCTTGACTCCACGGTAACCCTGTCACGAGACATTGCTTCTCTTGGTATCTATCCCGCGGTTGATCCACTAGATTCCACATCAAGACAGCTAGACCCATTGATCGTAGGTGAAGAACATTACAATGTCGCCCAAGGTGTTCAGAGTGTGTTGCAGAAGTACAAGGAATTGAAAGACATTATCGCTATTCTTGGTATGGACGAATTGTCTGAAGAAGACAAGCTGACTGTTTATCGTGCGCGGAAAGTGAGTCAGTTTTTCTCACAACCGATGCACGTGGCTGAAGTATTTACAGGGCAACCCGGTGTATACGTTTCACTGGCTGACACCATCAGAAGTTTCAAGGGTATTCTCGAAGGTGATTATGACGAACTGCCCGAAGCGGCATTCAGCATGGTGGGCAGCATTGAACAAGCCATAGAGAAAGCGAAAACCTTGTAAGTCATATTTGGTAAGTTATGTTCACGACAAGTGAAGGGATAACTTCAGGAGAAATACGGGAATGGCATCAACAGTACATTGCAGTATTGTTAGCGCAGAGCAGGAAATTTTTAACGGGCTAGTCGAAATGGTTGTTGCCTCTGGCACAATTGGCGAGCTCGGTATTTTTCCTGGACACACGCCTTTAATTAGCGGCGTAAAACCGGGTCCTGTCAGGCTTCGACTCGAAGGTGGAGAAGAAGAGGTGTTTTTCGCATCGGGCGGCTATATAGAAGTTCAGCCAACTGCGATTACTATCCTTGCCGATACGGCGGTGCGTGCCGATGATATTGATGAAGCAGCGGCCGTCGAAGCGCAAAAGAAAGCCGAACAGGAGTTGGCAGACAACAAGTCTAGCATCGATTTCTCAAGGGTGAGCGCAGACCTTGCTGAGCAGGCGGCCATGCTGCGTACGATTCGCAAACACCGTGAACAAAAACGATAAACTTTGGATTTGTAAATTTATCCAAACAAAAAAGGTGGCTTGGAGCTGCCTTTTTTTATGCCCAAATTTTGATCATAGCGTTTGCCCTGTAAGCTAAGCCAGAGGTTAGGGCTGGTAAATTTTTCTGCCCAGACGTCGAGTAACGGAGTAAACTTCAAGGATGAAAGTGAAAAATAATCAGAAAGAAAAAATAGAAATTTGTATTCTCGCCGCCGGTATGGGTAGCAGAATGAAATCCGATAAACCCAAGGTTTTGCACGCGCTCGCGGGGCGTCCTCTGCTGCAACATTTGGTGGACACAGTGCAAGGGATCAGTCCTGAGCAAGTTCATGTTGTGATCGGTAATGGTGCCGATCAGGTTAAACAGGCTTTTACTCGCAGTAAAATAAACTGGGTACTTCAAGAAGAGCAGAGAGGTACGGGGCATGCTGTGATGCAGGCGTTACCTGATATTGCAGAAGATGCTCGAATACTAATTTTGTTGGGTGACGCACCCTTGATAGATGTTGAAACAATTATGACGCTTGTTTCAGCTGATTGTGATCTGGGTATACTGACAGTAAATCTAGAAAATCCCTTTAATTATGGTCGCATTGTAAGAGGCGATGGCGAGCAGGTTCGCGCCATCGTTGAAGAAAAAGATGCCACGGAAGCCCAAAAAGAGATAAACGAAATAAATTCGGGTGTGATGGTCACAACAGGCAAATTACTGACCGATTGGCTTGCTAGAATTGATACGAACAATGTACAGCAAGAGTATTTATTGACCGACATCGTCGGATTGGCGAATGACGACGGATGTACGGTACGGGCGATTGTGACAAACGACCCGCTTGAAGCAACTGGCGTTAATAACTTCGCTCAATTAGCGGCATTGGAAAGGGTATACCAGATGCGACAAGCTGAAAAACTCATGGATGCAGGGGTTCATATTCTTGATCCCGCGCGCATCGATATCAGAGGAAACCTTAGCGTTGGTAAAAACGTGCGTATTGACGTTAATTGTATTTTTGAGGGCGAGGTTACTCTGGGAGATAATGTCACGATTTCATCGAACTGTGTGATTAAAGATTCGACGATCGCAGGTGGTTCCGTGATCAAGCCCAACTCTATGCTCGAGGAAGCAACCATTGGTGAAGACTGCAGCGTAGGGCCCTTTGCACGACTCCGTCCGGGAACGCACCTTGTCAATACGGTAAGCGTCGGTAATTTTGTTGAAGTAAAGAAGACAACGATGGGACAGGGATCGAAGGCAAGCCACTTGACCTACCTAGGCGATGCAGAAATTGGTGCCGGTGTGAATATTGGGGCCGGTACGATTACTTGTAATTATGACGGGGTGAACAAACACCTGACGGAAATTGGCGACGACGTGTTTGTTGGCTCAAACAGCTCTCTTGTTGCGCCGGTTAAGATCGGTGAAGGAGCGACAATAGGTGCAGGATCAACAATTACTCACGAAGTAAAAGGTGGTTTGGCGATTGGCAGAGGTCGACAGAAAATCTTTGAAAACTGGAAAGGACCGAGGGACAAATAAGCATGTGTGGCATAGTGGGCGCAGCAACAAGAAGAAATGTAACCGATATTCTTCTGGAGGGATTACAGAGACTGGAATACAGAGGCTACGATTCGGCGGGTCTGGTACTGGTTGATGCGGACAATGCGCTTCAAAGGGTTCGGCGCGTTGGTAAAGTTGCCGAGTTAAAATCTGCTTGTCAGCAAGGTAGTGATACTTCTCCTGGACGTGGCGAAACTGGCATTGCTCACACTCGCTGGGCAACCCATGGGAAACCCACTGAAGGCAATGCACACCCTCATGTGTCTTCAGAAAAAATAGCGGTTGTTCACAATGGTATTATCGAAAACCATCATGAGCTCCGATTAGACCTAGAAACAGCTGGCTATGTCTTTGCGTCCGAGACCGATACAGAAGTCGTTGCGCACCTGGTTCACCGTGAAGTTGCATCAAATGGAGATTTCAAATCTGGCGTTGTCTCGGCATTAGCATTGCTCCGGGGCGCCTATGCTGTTGGTGTTGTGCATACTGATCATCCAGGAAAAATCATTGCGGCAAGAGTGGGTAGCCCATTAGTTGTCGGTTGCGGTATTGGTGAAAATTTTATTGCCTCCGACCCTCAGGCTCTCAGACCCGTAACCGATAGATTCATCTACCTAGATGAAGGTGAGATAGTTGAAATCACGGCAGATACGATTGAAATTTTCGGTGGTAGTGATGTGCCCACGGACAGTCGGATTGTTCGATTAGATGCGACGGCCGATGCCACTGACAAGGGCGGTTATCGCCATTACATGATGAAGGAAATTCACGAACAGCCCGACAGTGTTCGTCGAACCCTTGAAGGCAGAATAACCGATAAGCAAGTACTAATTAACGCTTTCGGGGCGGACGCTGAGTCAATTTTCTCCCAAACCAAAGCAGTACAAATTGTTGCCTGCGGCAGCAGCTTTTATACGGGTCTGGTCGCAAAATATTGGTGTGAACAGATTGTTGGAGTGCCTTGTCATGTTGAGATAGCGAGTGAGTTTCGATATCGAAAAGTTGCGGTACAACCTAACACGCTTATGGTGACAATATCGCAATCTGGTGAAACTGCGGACACCCTCGCGGCCCTAAGAGATGCAACGGACGAAAACTACCTAGCATCGCTCTGTCTTTGTAACGTGCCAAATAGTAGCCTCGTTAGGGAATCTGATCTGTGCCTGATGATTAACGCAGGCCCCGAAATATGTGTCGCGTCGACCAAGGCGTTTACGAATCAATTAACCGATCTGATGTTACTCGTTCTGGCGCTAGCCAAAAGTCAGGGTATGTCTCCAGAGGATGAAGCAGGCTATGTTTCTGCATTGAATTCCGTACCTGGTTTGTTGAAGGAGACCTTATCGAGGGATTCAGAAATTAAAGTAGTAGCTGAACAGTTTGTCGATAAACATCACGCGTTGTTTCTTGGTAGAGGTATGCATCACCCCGTTGCGCTCGAAGGAGCGCTAAAGCTAAAAGAAATATCTTACATCCACGCAGAAGGCTACCCTGCTGGAGAACTCAAACACGGCCCACTAGCGCTCGTTGATGACGATATGCCTGTGGTTGCAGTTGCCCCGGGAGACGATTTGTTAGAGAAAGTACTTTCTAATCTAGAAGAGGTTAGAGCACGCGGCGGCCAACTGATAGTCTTTGGCGACCAAGACACGGTCGGTGAAGTGGACGACATGACTTTCGTTTCAATGCCAAACTGTCATCCCATTATCTCACCCATTGTTTACGCGATTCCTATGCAGCTACTTTCTTACCACGTGGCGGTGTTTAAAGGTACTGACGTTGATCAGCCGCGGAATCTCGCGAAGTCGGTTACGGTAGAGTAGTTTATGTTTCTTATTGATATAAAGTAAAATGGATTATTGGTTTCTGATGATTGCGGCTTTCCTTTCTTTAGTAGGAATGTTGTTTCATGGGTTCATCGGGGGAAAAATTTATATTAGTAATGTAAATGATAGCGATATGGAGGCATTAACAAAATCGTTAAGCGTTGTTTCTTGGCACGTGTTCACCGTCTTTCTTTTTATAAGTGCTTTAACTTTAATTTATATAGCCTATAACCCAGAATT
>CAJXBG010000035.1 GCA_913050215.1 uncultured Gammaproteobacteria bacterium | reverse complement strand
CTCAATTCCGCGTCGCGGTTTTCTCCAGCTGTCCGCTGTATCAGGTGCTGGCGCTCTCACCGGTTGCGCTGCACCAACAGTCAGCTTTGGGCCTCAGCGACCGGTTATGCAATATGGGGTTCAGTCTGGTGATGCAGATCATCACTCCTGTGTGGTTTGGTCCTCGACCGACCGTCCTGGTTTCATGCATGTGGAGGCCTCGGTAGACCAAGCTTTTAACGAGGTGATCCGTTTTGCACCTGTGTTAGCTAACGAAGAATCTGGTCTTGCGGCTAAATGTTTGCTTACTGGGCTACCTGAAGGTCGTGAAATTTATTATCGCGTTTACTTCTCAGCTTTGGATCAGCCGAAGGCAAAGTCACCAATAATGACCGGCAGTTGCCGAACCGCGCCCGCGGCTGCAAGCGAGGAAAAGAAAGACGTGCGTTTCGCGTGGTCCGGAGACACAGCGGGGCAGGGATGGGGGATTGATCCGGCACATGGCGGCATGGCAACCTATTCGACTATCGCTCGTCACTCGCCGGACTTTATGATTCACAGCGGCGATACGATCTATGCTGATGGACCTATTCAAAAAGAACAGAAAATGCCTGACGGCTCCGTCTGGCGAAATGTCGTCTCAGACGGTGTGCACAAAGTCGCAGAATCCCTCGAGGAATACCGGGGCCGTTGGCGCTACAATTTACGTGATACACACTTGCGGTCGTTCAATAGTCAGATTCCAGTTTACTACCAATGGGATGACCACGAGGTGACGGATAATTGGTCATCTTCAAAAGATCTCTCTAATGATCCACGCTACACCGAGAAATCAATAGAAATACTCGCTCGCCGCGGGAAACGGGCTTTTCACGAAATGCTGCCCACAAGAACCCATTCGTTAGAAGCGGGGCGTATCTACCGAAAAATAAGTTATGGCCCGATGCTGGATGTATTTATGTTGGATTTGCGGTCTTATCGCGGCCCCAATACTGATGGTGATCAGACCCAGCTTGATGATCAGTCAAGTGTGCTCGGCGCAACTCAAATGGCATGGTTTAAACAGGCGCTGATGGACAGTCAGGCGACCTGGAAAGTCATTGCATCTGACATGCCAATCGGGCTCGTGATCTGGGATGACTACAGTTCCTCAAGCGGTGTCGAGGGAATTGCTAACGGCATTAAAGGTGCGCCACTAGGCCGGGAGCTTGAGTTGGCTGGTTTACTCCGTTCTTTGAAACAACATGATGTCAAAAACACGCTCTGGATTACCGCTGATGTGCACTACACTGCTGCGCATCACTATCATCCGGACAGGGCTGCATTTAAAGAGTTTTTGCCTTTTTGGGAATTCGTTTCAGGCCCGATTCACGCTGGAACTTTTGGTCTCTTGCAGCTAGATGATACCTTTGGACCGGAAGTAAAATTCTCAAAAGTACCAACGACCGCGCAGGGGGTGAATCTGCCTCCCAGCGCCGGGTTGCAATTTTTTGGTTTGGTGGACATTGAGCAGTCGAGTCAGGAACTTACTGTTCGACTGATGGATCGCAATGATCAGGAGCTGTATCGCAAAGTGCTAAAGCCATCCACATAGATCTGTCTAGCGACTTTTAGATCAATTGTTAGGGGAGAGAAACAGTATGAGCCAAGCAAAAGTATCAGATTTGTTGTTATATCCCATTAAAGGTTGTCGTGGTTACAGTGTCGATCAGGCTACGGTAACCCCCATGGGTTTGGTGGGTGATCGTGAATTTGCCGTCATCAAAGATGGAGAGCGAATCAATCAGAAACAGCTATCGAGCATGATGTATTTGTCGGCTGTCTGGAAATCTGCGGAGTATCTTGAGCTGAGCTTTCCTGGAACCTCGAATTTTGAGCTTAACTGCGCGGTGAGTTCGAAACAGACATTGGGCAAAATTCAGGTATATGGAAGTGACCTGTCGATTCAGGATATGGGAGACGACGTTGCCTTATGGCTGACTGAAAGGCTAGGAGCTGAAGTCAGACTAGCGCGCACGAATGGTGCCGCGCCCTGGTTTTTGCCGGTGCCCGAGTTTGCAAGTGTTCACGGTAAACCTCAGACGAAATTTGTAGATGCCGCACCGATATTGCTCACAAACACTGAGTCACTCGATGATCTGAATGCGAGACTCTCGGATGAACTGCCAATGAATCGTTTCAGACCAAACATTGTTGTGGATCTTCTCGAGGCCTATAAAGAAGATAGTTTAGAGATTTTCAATTTCCCTAGCCTTAATTTGGAGAGCGTCGCCATTTGCGAGCGTTGCACTGTGACGACTACGGATCAAGAAACAGGAGAAGTGGCTAAAGAGCCATTGCGCACCCTTAGCAAATATCGAAAAAGAGCAGATGGCTATGCAGGGGGAATCATGTTTGGTATTTATGTAACAGCAATAGCTGATGGCAAACTGGCCATCGGCGATAACCTGGAGTAGATAATCATGCCTGTTCCTGTCACAAGAAGAACACTTGTAAAAAACACCCTCATCACAGGTCTGATGGCCGGCGCGCCAGCGTTGGGCAAGGCCGGCGGTAAACCAGCCAATGCCAAAGGTATTGGAGATGCACGGGTTAAGCTCGCGGAGGCCGGCCCAATGATTCCACCGGTGCCTGCCATAATGCTAACGGTCAATGGGTTAGAGCCCGGTAAAGATGAAATATCGGTAGTCTGGACATTTGTTATCAATGGCAAGCCGCCGCAAATCGGTATTAGCGTAGAGAACGTCCATGTAGCTTTGCCCATGATACGCAAACACGGAGAGTTTGTGCTTAACGTTCCAACGGTTGATATTATGGAGTCCTTCGATCGAGTCGATATGAATTCGACCAAAATTGACGACAAATTCAGATTGTCGGGCTTGACTCGAGAATCAGCAACCAGAGTCGATGCGCCGGCAATTAAAGAATCTCCAATTCATGTCGAGTGTAAGGTCTTCAATACGATAGAAGTGCCGCCCATTCGAACAATTTTCCTTGCGGAAGTGGTCGCCACGAGCGTACTTGAGGGCGTGTGTGATCGAGACGGAAAGTTGCTTGTTGAAAGTGTTCCCTTTTTTGGTATGACCGCAGGGAGTGGAGAGTTCTATACGATGGGTGAGAAGGTTGGGCACATTGGCAAGAGCGTTGGACGCTCCGATATAAAGTATTAAGCTTTAGTACTCGCGATTAATTGAGTAACGCGCGAGGTCATGCATAGCATCTTTGTAAACAGAAGAAGGCAGTTTTTCGAGGCAGGCGGTGGCCTTGTCGATCTCCGCGACCGCCAATGCCTCCGTGTACTGTAGCCCACCGGTGGCTTTGACTGTTTTCAGTAAATTATCGATGTCAGCTACTTCACCGGTAAGTATTGCCTGTCTCACAGTGGAGGCTTGCTCAGGGGAGCCGTTGCGCATGGCGACGATCAATGGCAGCGTAACTTTGCCTTCGGCGAAATCATCACCAACATTTTTGCCTAGTTGTTCGGTTGAACCCTCATAGTCAAGAATGTCATCGATGAGCTGGAATGCCACACCAAGGTGGCAGCCGTATTGTTGAAGCGACAACTCTTGCTCCGGCGAAGCGCCCGCGAGCACGGCGCCTGAATGCGATGCGGCCTCAAATAGCATGGCGGTTTTGCGATTTATCACTTCAATATAACTTTGTTCCGTTGCGTCCGGGTTTCTGATGTTACCGAGTTGTTGTACCTCTCCTTCGGCGATGGTGTTCGTCGCGTGGGACAAAATTTCCATGACTCTTAAATCACCAATTTCTACCATCATCTCAAAAGCGCGAGAGTGTAGAAAATCGCCAACTAGTACGCTAGCCGGGTTACCCCAGGCAGCGTTGACTGTCTTTCGCCCGCGACGAAGATCTGACTCATCAACCACATCATCGTGCAGCAACATAGCCGTGTGTAGAAACTCGATAATTGTTGCTAGATTGATATGCTGATGCTGCTGGTAATTGCAGGCTTTTGCCGCCAATAGGACAAGCAGCGGTCGTAGGCGTTTTCCGCCAGCTTCGATCAGATAGGTTGATATCTCCTCTACAAGAGGCACTCGGGTCACCAAGCTGGACTTAATGAGCACGTCTACAGCGCTAAAGTCCGTTTTGACGGTGGTGTAAAATGGGTGATCCATGAAAAAACTCGAGTAAAATCGATAACGCGCTAAGCGTCCAAGCAGTTTGCCAAGATGTGGCATGCTAGGGCTGTGCATCAACGGTGTCAAGGCATCAGCAGACCTGAGAAGTGAAGTGCTAAAATCGAGCTTGATTGGCAAGACGGCTTACCGTAGAATTGCGCACCCTGAAACAGGGTCTGGCAGCGATCATTGGTCTACATCGAGCATTTCGGCTCACGAAAGACCATGTGCAAAGCGCTGAGGAACACGACGTTTCAGGGACTCGCATTTCTAATTATATAAACAGTCAATCTGACAGAGTGAAGAAACAATGTACGCTGTAATAAAAACTGGCGGTAAGCAACATCGCGTCGAGCCTGGTGAAGTGCTCAAGCTTGAAAAATTGAGTGTCGAAGCCGGCGAGACCGTCGACTTTGATGAAGTGATGATGATTGGAGAAGGCGACGACGTTAAAGTTGGAGCGCCATTCGTCGAGGGTGGAAAAGTCTCTGCAGAAGTCATCTCTCATGGTCGTGACAAGAAAGTCACCATCATCAAGATGCGTCGCAGAAAGCACTATCGCAGACAGGCGGGACATCGCCAGTGGTTCACCGAAGTTAAGATAACTGATATTTCTGGAGGCTAGACAATGGCGCATAAAAAAGCAGGCGGTAGTACGCGTAATGGTCGCGATTCGGAATCGAAACGGCTTGGCATTAAAATATACGGTGGTCAGGCTGCAAGCCCTGGTAACATTCTCGTTCGACAGCGTGGCACTAGATTCCACCCGGGTTTGAACGTCGGTTGCGGAAAGGACCACACGCTGTTCGCTAAAGCCGAGGGTGTTGTAGAATTCACCGTGAAAGGACCAAAGCAGAGAAAGTATATCAATGTGGTTTCTGCTGAGGCCGCTTCGCAAGCCTAGGGGCTTGGAGGTCGAAAGATTTAAAAAAAGCCCTGTCAGAGACGGGGCTTTTTTTTGCCTTCCGAAAATACAATTAATTTGCGCGTAGCATCCCAAAGAAACCGATTATGAAATTTGTAGATGAAGCCAGTATCAGAGTAGAGGCCGGCAAGGGTGGCAATGGTTGTCTGAGCTTTCGCCGGGAAAAATATATCGCCAAAGGTGGGCCCGACGGCGGTGATGGTGGTGATGGCGGCAGTATCTACCTTGTTGGCGACGCCGACTTGAATACGTTGGTGGACTATCGGTTCCAACCTCGCTACAGAGCAAAGAGCGGGGAGTCGGGGAAAGGCAAAGATCAAACCGGCGCCAAAGGTGATGATATTTATCTGCGTGTGCCCCTTGGGACCAGTATTTTTGACGATGAGACCGGTGAGTACCTGGGGGATGTAAGTGACGAAAAAGAAGAAATCTTGGTTGCGCAGGGCGGCTTTCACGGACTGGGCAATGTGCGTTTCAAGTCCAGCACCAACCGGGCGCCTCGACAGACTAAGCCCGGTTCTCCCGGCGAACTCAAAAACCTAAGGCTAGAATTAAAACTGCTAGCTGACGTGGGGTTGCTTGGCTTGCCTAACGCGGGCAAATCCACATTAATTAGTGCGGTGTCTGCAGCTAGACCTAAGATCGCTGATTACCCTTTCACAACGCTTGTACCGAATCTCGGGGTAGTGACAGTAGGAGATGATCACAGTTTTGTTATCGCAGATATACCAGGATTGATTGAAGGTGCGGCCGATGGTGCTGGTCTTGGTGTTCAGTTTCTCAAGCACCTGTCCCGAACTCGTTTGCTTTTACATCTGATTGATCTGGCACCCATGGATGGCAGTGATCCGGTTGAAAACTTCAAAATTATCGAGCGTGAGTTGGCGAAGTACAGCGAGGGAATTGCGAATAAGGAACGCTGGCTAGTATTGACAAAAACTGACTTGATACCCAAGGGCGATCTTGAAACGCGTGTGGCCGAAATCAAGGCAGCACTCAAGGTAGATGCATTGGCGATTGAGACGCTTGATCTTGAAAAAACTGAGCTTGATGATCATGAGTATAGAATCTCAGCTGTGACCGGGGATGGAACCCGGCAGTTGATGAATGATATTCAGATGCACCTGACCGAACTCAAAGCCCGTTTGGCGGAAGAAGCTGCCTCTGGCGCAGACAAACACGAGCTCGAGATTGTAAAAGAGGTGCATCAGTACTCTCTCGATCAGAGGGAAAAGCGCCGCGCTAGAAGACTTGGGCGCGAAGTTGCCAATGAAGATGACGATGAGGATGGTGACGACTATGACGTCGAAGTACACTACGAGCCATGACATTAGTTCCTAAGGGCGAAAGCAGATCCAACAGTGACTCCTCGGATAACTATTCGCCGGGTGCTATCTGGGTGGTGAAAATTGGGAGTTCAATATTGACTGCCAATGGAAAAGGCCTTGATGTTGCGCTTATCGGTGATCTGGTTGACCAGATGGTCGAAGTCAGGAAATCAGGCGTTCAGATTGTGCTGGTTTCGTCTGGCGCTGTTGCGGAAGGCATGACGCGATTGGGGTTGAAGGTTCGTCCTGCTTCTTTGCATATGCTCCAAGCTGCTGCTGCCGTTGGTCAAATGGGATTGATTCAGGTGTACGAGTCCCATTTTCAAAGACACAATATGCATACGGCTCAGGTTCTGCTAACCCACGATGACCTCCGCTCGCGAGAACGTTATCTCAATGCTAGAAACACGCTGAAAAACCTGCTTTCTCTTGGGGTGATGCCGGTGGTGAATGAAAATGACACCGTGGTGACTGATGAGATCAGGTTCGGAGACAACGATACGCTTGCTGCGCTGGTTGCAAATCTGATTGGTGCCAGCACGGTCGTGTTGCTAACGGATCAAAAAGGGCTGTTTACGTCAAATCCCGACAAGGATGCTGACGCGAAGCTCATTCCTTCCGCGATGTCGGCAGATCAGCTGCTGGATGAAGTCGCGGGTGATGGAGGCGTATTAGGGCAAGGTGGCATGTTCACCAAGGTGAATGCCGCAAGGATGGCAGCCAGAAGTGGTGCCAGTACGGTGATAGCCTCGGGGCGTGAAGCGCGTTGTATTTCACAACTGACTCAGGGTCTGGTAACAGGCACTTTGATTAAATCGGAGAGTGACCTGCTCGTTGCCCGTAAACAATGGTTGGCGGCGTTGCCCGCGCTAGGCGTCTTGCATCTTGATCCCGGTGCCGCGCGCGTCATCAGAGAGCACGGACGCAGCGTGCTCGCGGTGGGAGTCGAAGCGGTGAGCGGTGAGTTCACCCGAGGAGATGTAGTTTCCTGCGTGGATGAGTCTGGTATCGAGCTCGGCAGGGGGTTGATTAATTATAGTTCTGAGGAAGCAGAAGTTCTGCGTGGTCAGCCAAGCTCAGAGATCGAGGCAATACTTGGATATATTGGTGATGATGAGCTCATTCACCGCGATAACTTGGTGATGCTTGCCTGACAGAGAATGCAGCGGCAGCGTGTTGCTGAGGGGAAGAGCGAGAGGGTAGGCGTTAGTGCCCGTCGAGATCTGGCAGATTGCCAGATCCTAGTATCAATGCTCTAAGAAGCTGCAAGTGCCTTAACGTGGTTGTTTAGACGAGATTTATGTCTTGCTGCTTTGTTTTTGTGAATGATGCCGTGAGTAACAGCCCGGTCAAGTACAGGAACCGCCGCTTGATAAGCCGCTTGAGCAGCGGAGTGGTCACCGCCTTCAACTGCGGCGATAGCCTTTTTAATTGCGGTTCGCATTGCAGACCGTTGGCTGGCGTTGTGCTTGCGACGAACTTCAGATTGTCTGGCGCGTTTCTTTGCTTGGGGTGTATTTGCCACGTTCGGTGTTCCTTTTTCATTTACCCGTTATGGGCGAATATTTATGAATATTTGTCTGTAGGCCCTTTTTTAGCGCAACTTTTGAGCTAGGGCTTCGATCAGCAGCAGAAAAAGCCCGGAGGTTTTGACTGCAGGGTCTCGAAAATTAGACGCGGCACTATGCCCATTAATACCCTTAAAGTCAATCAAAAGGTGGCGTCTAGCGTGTGATTTCCGCGTATGATGGGTACCCGAGCGGGCCGCCCCTCGCCGGACATATAGAGATTGGCTCAGGTAACAACAAAGGAATTCAACAGGAAAAGATGTCGAATCAGGATACTGAAGAACCCCGTCGAGTTGGGTTGCTGAGATCAAGTGGTTTGGTCTCGTTACTCACAATGCTGTCGAGGATACTGGGCTTGGTTCGGGATATGGTGATTGCGAATTTTTTTGGTGCCGGAGCTGGGGCCGACGTCTTCTTTTTAGCCTTCAAAATCCCGAATTTCTTTCGGCGTCTTTTCGCCGAAGGTGCATTTTCACAAGCATTTGTGCCAGTGCTCACTGAATATCGAGAGCTGAAGAGCTCAACAGATGTTAGAGACCTGGTGAATAAGGTCAGTGGGACGCTCGGCACCACTCTGCTATTTATTACGATTCTTGGTGTGCTCGGTGCCTCGGTTGTTGTGAGTGTTTTTGCCGCGGGTTTTGTCTACAACGGTGAGTTCGAGAAGATTGCACTGGCCACGGAGATGTTAAGGCTTACATTCCCATACCTTTTCTTTATCTCCATGACGGCTTTTGTTGGTGCTGTGCTAAATAGCGCAGGCAAGTTTGGACCGCCAGCGTTTACCCCGGTGTTGCTCAATGTCTGTCTGATCGGCAGTGCTATTTTTCTGCGACCGTTGCTTGAAGTGCCTGTAATGTCGCTGGCTTGGGCTGTCCTGTTGGCTGGTATCGCGCAGTTGTGTTTTTTACTACCATTCGTTGCTAGAGAGGGGTTGTTTCCGCGCCCGCAGCTAGGGTTTAAAGACGAAGGGGTCAAGCGGATATTGACCCTGATGGTTCCGGCGATGTTTGGTGTCTCCGTAGGTCAGATCAACCTGTTGCTGGATACCGTGCTGGCCTCATTTTTGGAAACCGGAAGCCTGTCCTGGCTTTACTACTCGGATCGGTTGTTGGAGCTTCCGCTCGCATTGTTCGGCATCACTATCGCAACTGTTATCTTGCCTGGTTTATCTCGTGAGCATGCAACGGGTTCCGCGGTTGAGTTTTCCAACACGCTGAACTGGGCCTTGCGGATGGTGCTAGCGATCGGGGTTCCATCGTCAATCGCGCTGATTATCTTGTCAGAAGAGCTGATCACAACGCTGTTTTTCATGGGTGAAATGACGGAGAGAGACGTCGAAATGGCAGCCCTGAGTCTTAAGGCTTATGGTGTCGGTCTGCTCGGGCATATGATCGTGAAGGTGATGGCACCGGGTTACTTTTCCCGGCAAGACACCAAGACGCCGGTAAAATATGGCATCATTGCCTTAACCTCAAATATGGTGCTGAATTTAATCCTTGTCTGGTATTTGAAGCATGCTGGTCTTGCGTTGGCCACTTCCTTGTCAGCGTTTATCAATGCTGGATTGCTCTGGTACGGGTTAAAAAAATCAGGCGTTTTGTTGGTCGACGATGGTTGGGTTAGATTTTTCTTGCAAGTGGTATTCGCAAATACAATTTTGTGTATGATGCTGATCTTTTTTGTTCCATCATTGAGCGTATGGTTTGAACTGGGATTTTGGCATCGAGTAGGATTGATGCTGCTGGTGAGTGGGATCGGTGTTGGTGTCTATTGTATTTCGCTTTTACTCACGGGTTTTAGATTTCGACAAATGCTGAAATAAAAAATGTCACAGGGTGATTGGGCCTGAATCTTTGTTTGAAGAGTGAGTTAAGCGTGGAAATTACTAGGGGAATGGTAAACCTAAGTCCGCAGCCAAAGGGTTGCGTTGTGACGCTGGGAAACTTTGATGGAGTTCACAAGGGCCATCAGGCGGTACTCGCCAACGTCAGGGCGAAGTCGAAGGAGCTTGGCCTGCCATCAGTGCTTGTGTGTTTCGAACCGCAACCCATGGAATATTTCGATGAGTTCAACGCGCCAGCCCGCCTGACTCGATTCAGGGAAAAAATTGAATTACTCTCTGCTCAAGGGGTCGACAGGGTACTCTGTTTGCGGTTTAACGAAGCAACCCGGTCTATGACTGCCACCGAATTCATTCGGCTGCTTGTGGAAAAGCTGAATACGAAAGCCTTGTTTGTGGGCGACGATGCAAAATTTGGAGCAGACAGGTCGGGCAACTTTTCGCTGCTTGTTGAAGCCGGCGAGGAATTTGGTTTTGAGGTGACCAATTTACGTACGTTAACTTTTGGCGAAACCCGGGTGAGTAGCAGTCGCATAAGGCAGTGTCTTGCACAGGGAGATTTGAAGCAGGCAAAGGAATTGCTCGGTTATCCCTACTCAATTAAAGGTAAGGTGGTTTACGGCCGTCAGTTGGGACGAACACTTGATGCACCAACAGCCAATGTCCAGCTACATCGATACAGAGCGCCTATCGATGGCGTGTTTGCGGTAGATGTCTCGATAGATGCGGGTGCAGGTGAAAAGGTTTATCAGGGCGTTGCGAATGTTGGTGTTAGGCCAACGCTTGAAGAAGAAAGTCTAAAACCAATTCTCGAAGTCTTTTTGTTTGATTTTGACGGTGATCTCTACGGTAGTTGTGTAAAAGTGGTTTTTTGTTCCAAGTTGCGCAATGAGAAAAAATTTGATGGCTTGGAAGAACTGAAACAGGCTATAGCCGCAGATGTAACCCAGGCAAAGTTGTTTTTTGCTGAACGCAACAAGCGCAGCGGCTTGTAGCAGGAAGAGAAGGATTAATTGAGTGATTTTTTATTTTGTCGCACTGATCATCGTCGTTCTGGATCAATGGTCCAAGCGATATATGAGTGAGCTATTGGACTTGTGTCGACCAGGCCTCTGCGAAACCATCGAGATATTGCCCGTTTTCAAACTGATTTTGCTCCATAACTCCGGTGCAGCTTTTAGTTTTCTTGACGACGCAGGGGGTTGGCAGCGATGGTTTTTAGTCACTGTCTCCACCGTTGTTAGCGCGATCATTGGCGTTTGGTTGTTTCGAATTAGATCAACTGAGAAGCTTTTAGCGTTTGCGCTGTGTCTCATTTTGGGAGGCGCTGTGGGTAATTTGATAGATCGTGTCGCAGCCGGTTTTGTTGTTGATTTTTTGCTGGTCCATTGGGATGAACATTACTTTCCGGCATTTAATGTTGCTGACGCGGCCATATCAGTGGGCGCCGGATGCCTGATCCTAGATATGTTCCTTAAACCTAAGTTGGAGAAAGTAAATGACTAACAATACACCTGTGGGGCCGGGTACACGGGTGACCCTGCTTTTTTCAATAGAACTGGAGTCCGGTGAACAGATTGATTCGACAGAGCAAAAACCTGCCGAGTTTTCGGTAGGTGATGGCAAGCTGCTGCCAGGCTTCGAAAATGCAATGTTTGGCATGAAGTCAGGAGACAAGGGCAAGCTGTTGATTCCGGCAGAAAGCGCCTTCGGTCTGCATAACGAAGAGAATGTGCAGCGGCTGCGCAGAGGTCAATTTCAGGCCAATATGGAACTTGCTGTTGGATTAATGATGTCTTTTTCCGACCCTCAGGATGCTGAGTTGCCAGGCGTGATCACCAAAATTCAGGGAGAAAGTATCGAAGTTGATTTCAATCATCCACTTGCCGGAAACGATATTGTTTTTGATGTTGAAATAATTTCAGTAGAGCAGGTGTCGAACGAGATCCTTCGAGTGAAAAGTTGATGGTTGTTAAAGTTAAACTCGCGCAACCCAGGGGGTTCTGCGCTGGCGTTGATAGAGCCATTGAAATTGTCAATCGAGCCATTGAACGTTTTGGCGCACCGATATATGTCCGGCACGAGGTGGTGCACAATCGCACGGTTGTTGAAGAACTAATAAGTAAAGGCGCTATTTTTGTCGATGAGATTGCTGAAGTGCCTGAAGGCGCGACAGTGATTTTCAGTGCCCATGGAGTGTCGCAGCAGGTCAGGAAGGAAGCCGAAGCGAGGAAAGTGTTGGTGTTTGATGCAACCTGTCCACTGGTTACCAAGGTACACAATGAAATCTCCGTGTTCTCTAAAAGGAATCAGGAAGCCATTCTTATTGGCCATGCGGGACATCCTGAAGTGGAAGGGACCATGGGTCAATACGAAGACCCGAACCTGATATACCTCGTGGAAGATGAGAGTGATGTGGACGTTCTTGAGTTGAAAGACCCGGAGAACGTCGCTTATGTGACCCAAACGACTTTGTCCGTTGATGACACAGCCAGGGTGATTGATCAATTGCGGCATAAATTTCCCAAAATTCAAGGACCAAGAAAGGATGACATCTGCTATGCCACCCAGAACAGGCAGGATGCTGTTAAGCAACTGGCTGGTGAATGTGATCGAATTTTGGTCGTGGGTTCAGCCAATAGTTCCAATTCAAACCGATTGAGAGAGTTGGCAGAGCGTTTGGGTGTGGCCGCCTATCTTATTGATACCGCAGACGATATAGAGCCTAAATGGCTGGTTGGGGCCAAGAGCATAGGCGTAACATCTGGCGCCAGTGCGCCGGAACATCTTGTTCAGGAAGTTGTTCAGTTTATAAAAGAGCGGGTATCCGTCGAAGTAGAACAGTTGGTAACGAGAGAAGAGCTCATCGAGTTTTCTCTGCCTAAGGCATTGCGCTAGTTTTGCTCCGACGGGGTTGACTTGCGATGACTAAAGGCCAGTTCGCTAACCTGTTGTCGGTTTTTCTTGTAGACTAAGTCGAAGCCGTTTTATGGTTTAGCGTACGGAGAATAAAGTTTTGTTTGCCAAAGGTTACACATTAGTCGAGTTGATGGTGGTTGTTGCTATCATTGGTATTTTGGGTTCCATAGCTTATCCCAGTTATCAGAGTTACACCTGTGATACCTATAAAGCACAGGCTGTAGCGGATTTACGCGTTTGCGCGATGCAAATGGACAGGTACTACAGTAATTCCTTTAGCTATCTCGGCGCGGTTATCGACGCGACGACGGCAAGCACCTGCAAGAACAGGTCGCCGGCAGAAGGGGCGAAAAAATTCGATATCACGCTAGCATCAGTATCAGCACAGGACTTCACCATTCAAGCTGCGCCCGCAGCGGGAGAATCCTGCGGATCAGCCATTCAGATAAATGCGGTCGGAGCGCTGACCGAGTTGTGAAGCAAAAATTCAATGCCGATAGGTTGATCACTATCTAATTCGCTCCGAAAAGCCATTTTCAGTGTGTTTTAGCAAGTGTTGATAGACGGGTGATGTCGGTGCCAAACCAGCGATTTATCGACCGCTTGTCCTATATTCGCTCCAGTTTATCTCGCCGCCCCCTCTTAGGATGAACCTTAACTTACAATGACAGGTTAACAGTGAAGGATACGCAAGTGAAAAAGCCCCACCGGCCAGATTGTCGTACCCAAGGGAGAAGCGGATTTGCGCTCATTGAACTGATGATCGGATTAGTGATTGTTGGTGTAGGTTTGACCCTCGCTGTGCCAAGCTTTCAGGGGATGACAGCGAGAAATCGGATAGCAACTCAGGTCAATGAATTTCTCGTTGCGGTCAACCTGGCGAGAAGTGAGGCGAGTCGAAGAGGAAGCAATGTTTGTATCCGTGCGGTGGGAACCAATTCAGTTGATCAATTTGGTGATGGCTGGCAAGTTGTTGATGTAAACAACGGGAATTGCACCGGTCATGTGATTCGCAGTTTTAGTGCGCTGACTGGAGAATCTACCCTAGATATCGTTGGGTCAAAGACCGAAATTCAATTTTCTTCTCTGGGCGCTCTGGATAGCTCAACACCGATCAGCGTCGATCTCTGCCACTTGGGACAGGATGGCCGAAGGGTACATATCAACCTAGTGGGGCGTTCTAAGTCACACCGTCCCGATGACGCTGATTCATCCAGAAGACCGTCATGCCCATGAACCCAACGGCCTCCAAGAAACTTATCGTCAATGTAAAACACAGCCGGCAGCTTGGCTTTTCTCTTGTTGAGGTGCTCGTCGCTGTTTTGATCGTTGGCGTAGGAATTTTGGGTGTTGCCGGTCTTCAGGTTGTCAGTTTGCAACAAAACCGCAGTGCATTGCTCCGTGCCGAAGCTTTGCAAATAGGCAATGATATTCTTGATCGGATGCGCGCGAATCCGCTGACCGATTATGCACCGGTTGCGCTTGATGATGCGCCACCGGATGCGACGAACTGCGTGACCAACGCCTGTGACCGTTCAGCAATGGCTGAATATGATATTGCTCAATGGAAATGCAGTGTCAATTCAAATGACGACTCGGATGTTCCCTATGAAATTTGCACATCTTTTGGCATCGCAGGTTCACTGCCCGGCGGTGCTGCATCAATAAGTAAGTCTAACGGCGTACACGAGGTGATAGTTGAATGGGCTAGTGACCGAGCGGGAAAAAAATCCGCCATCACGCTGCGTACGCGAACGGACAATGATTAAGATGAAACACGTAGCAGGTTTTTCGCTTGTAGAACTGATGATTTCCCTTGCGCTGGGCTCCGTTGTCACGATGGGGGTTGTGCAGCTATTTGTTGCAAACGCGGAAACTCATCGTCTCTTGCAGGGTCAGTCAAGAATGCAGGAGTCAGCAAGATTTGCGCTGGATTTTATTGGCAGGGATGTGCGCAAGGCAGGATATCGTGGTTGTTTTTCGTCAAATGATGATTTGCACACCACGCTTCTCAGCATGGCCAGTGTGCCTTACGAGTACGATCTTACAAGCGGCATCGCGGGTTTTGAGGCAACCGGTGAGGGTGAATGGACGCCAGCAATTACGAACGTGCTGCCCTATACAAATGCGAGTGGAACAGACACCAACGTATTTTCTCTTGCTGCAGATGACTACGGTGTTGGTAACGGTATTAATCTCGATAAAATAGTTTCTGGCACAGACATTGTTACGCTCCGAAATTTATCCTCTGTGGAGCGCAGAATTGCTGCGCCGTTGAATACGCCGCTTATTGATCCGGTGATCAATATTGGTATTGGTTGGAACGAATTTCGTAAAGATCAACTCGTCATGATCCACGATTGTGCCCAAGCGACAATTTTCAGGGTGACAAGTATGACGCCAAACTTGGCCGGTACTGCCTCCACCGTTGTGCAGGATTTGGCAATCGGTCACCAAACTGTCGATACCGATGCAACGGCGAATATCTCTTCCCAACTGAATAGAGGTAATGTCTTTCAGGTCGATGCGGCTATTTCAGCGATTGATTCGAACACTTACTACATTCAACCGGGTGTAGGGCTCAATAGTCGTGGACAACACCCTTTGTCCCTGTGGAAAAAGACCAGTCTGGAAGCGCCGGTTGAATTGATTGAAGGGGTAGAGGACCTTCAGCTTCTTTACGGTGAGGATACGGATGAAGACGGCGTGCCAAATCAATATGTTGCTGCCCACTTCGTCTCTGATTGGTTAGCGGTCATCACCGTCAGGGTGACGGTTGTGGTTAACAGTATTGATGATGTGGGGGGCAGTTCTGTGCCAACCCACGGGTGCACCGTTCAGCATTGTAATGATAACGAGGCGACCGACGGGTTGTTACGTAGGGCTTTCACGCAGACTATTCAATTGAGAAATCACAGTTAAATCAATATGAGCGATAGTAAGTTGCAGACAGCAAACTTGAAGCGCAGTTACGTAGGCCAGCAAAAACGCCAATCGGGTGTCGCCTTGTTTATTAGCCTCGTGATGTTGCTAATACTCACTGTGCTTGGTTTGTCATCGGTGCAAACCACCAGCTTGCAGGAACGCATGGCGCGAAATGCTCGTGATACTAACCTGGCGTTTCAGGCGGCCGAGTCCGCTGTCAAAGATGCGGAAGCCTTAATCGAAACCTTCAATTCCCTAGTATTGTTTGAGGACTCGGGCGCGAATGATGCTGGGTATTATCTCGAAGGTGATTATGACGGAGCAGCCAACTGGAGCAACCGAGACTGGATGAGCGGTAATGGCTATATAGTCGCGCCGACTGTCATCGACGGCGTAGCGGAGCAACCTAAATATATTATTGAACACTTGAAAACAGTGGTGTCGGATAACGACTCGCTCAATCTTGACAATATTGGTCAGGATTCTGGCTCAGGCCGAACGCAGATATTTCGAATTACCGTTTTTGGAACCGGCGGTACCTCAACAGCACACGTAATGATTCAAAGCACTTATGGTAAGCGCTTTTGAGTTGGGTAATATAATGATCTCCATGGTATTTTTTAGAACCTTGATTGCGCAAACGATATTGATCGTTTTTTTGCAGCTGGTTTACGGTGTGACGATTGCTGCTACCGATGTCAATGATCAAGCGTTCTCTATCGATGAAAATTCTCCGAATGGGACAGTGGTAGGAACCGCATCAGCTTTCAATGTTGATACGGATGGAACCATATCTTATAGCCTATCGGGTACTGCCTTTGCGATTAGCAGTACCGGTGTGATCAGCGTTGCGGATGTTGATCAATTGGATTTTGAAACAACCACAACTTTTGCTCTGACCCTGACCGTGTCGGTTACGGATGATGGAGGACCCACTGCTGTTGATACTGCGACGATAAATATTGACCTCAATGCTGTGAGTGATTCAGCGCCTGTTGGTGTCTCAGACACAGCAAATGTCGATGAACTCAACACAGTGGTCTTCAACGTGCTGACAAATGATTCTGACGCTGATGTTCCGGCGGAGACCTTAACGGTAAGTGAAGTAAACGGGGATGCAGGACTTGTTGGGGTGCCAGTGGATCTTTCTGAGGATGGTGTTGTTATAGGAGCAATAACAATTAGGTCAGACGGCGAAGCAACATTTGTGTCTACTTCAGACACGACTGTAGAATTATTTGAAACAACCGCGGAATATACCGTCAGCGATGGTGTCAGTGATGATGAAGAGACTGTTGTCACCATTTCGTTAAACCCAATCAACGATAACTCACCGACACTAAGCGCCGCAGGCGCAGCACTAGTCACTGGTGGCATTCAATTTAGTGAAGATAAGTATACAAGCGCAGGTTTGTCTCGTGTTGTTGCGCTGAATGATCTTTTTGTCGATTTGGATATTAACGAAGATGGTGTATTGGATGGAAGCGTGGGTGCTGATAACGATTCGCTTAACTTCTCCATCATAAGCAATTCAAACAGTGCACTGATGAGTGCGACGATAGCCAGTGATAACCTTGGACTCTATAGCCCAAGCCACCAATACGGTTCCTCAGACATTGTGATCGAGGCAACGGATGTCGCAGCGCCAATTAGCAGTATATCTTCGGTAACGCTTGCCTTTACCGTTGACGTACTCTCGGTGAATGATCCGCCGATTTATAACCTAAGTTATTCGAGCGCCAATCAGGATGAAGATTCCGGCGACATCATGGTTGCCTTGAGTGGCGCTTTTTCAGATGCGGATCTCACCGATGGCGATCCCAGTGATGAATTGCTGACCTACACAGTAACCGTGGACGATGTACCAAACGAATTTGTGACCACGACGGTTATCGATACAAGTGGGTTTACGCTTGAGAGTGAAACGATTGATGTGCCGTCAATTGGTGCAAGGCGGTTTGTGTTTACGACAACCGATGCAGAGACCTTGTTGCCAGTTAACGAAGATGCCCACGGCTACGTGGATATAACTGTTACAGCGACAGACCTCGGACGGCCTCCGAAATTACCAACTACCGCGGTTCCACTATTTGACGATGGTACTTTCAGGGTAACAATAAACGGCATTGGCGATGACACACCCGTGGCTGTTGATGACCATTATAATGATTTCCCTGAGTTGGTGATCAATGAAGACAGCGACCCGATTACATTTAATGTCACTTCGAATGATGACCAAGGTGATGCGCCGGTTCGGGTTATCAGCGCGGGCCAGCGAGTTGTTGACTCTTTTGGCGGTCAGCATAGCTGGCGTACTACCAGTCGCTTGGCTGACCCTAACGATACCGGTGATTTTATTATCGTGATTAACGGCGAAGTTTCGTGTGCTGACGCAGGCTGTTTAGGCGCAGAGACTTCGGATACGACGATCGATGGCTCCACCGCCAGTAATTTCGATATTGTTTACAAGCCGGCGGTAGATTTCAGTGGCGAAGACAGTTTTGTCTATTGTATTCAAGACAGCTCTCCAGAATCTGAAGCGCCATTTACGCCGCCGACTGACCCGCGGTGCGCAACGGTAACGATTAATGTTTTGCCGGTAAATGACAAACCGGTCGCTTTGGAGCCGATTCTTTATGTGATGGAACAAGCTGATGACCTGATCGTGCCAGCGGACGAGGGTTTGAGAACGAAGATTCGTGATCTCGACAACACGCACGTTGATGGCGTTGGATGTGATCCTGCCGATCCTGCCTGCACGCCGGAGGCAAGCGATCCACAGCCTGACACGCTGTACTTTCAGCTGACCTCAGCACTGACTGCGCACGGACAGTTATTACCACCATTTACAAATGATGGCAGTTTCTCTTATAGACCTGACGCGACTTTTGCAGGAGATGACTCATTCACGTTTAACGTCTGCGATGTGCCATTACCTGGCGACGCCGATCATTGCCTTTACGGTGTGACGGCATCTGTTGTTATTAAGCCGATTGAAGGTGCGCCAACAGGTTCGAGTGGTGATGCGGTAGAGTTCGACTATCAGCTTGCAGAAATCCCTCTTGAATTGCCCGTTGGCCCTGAACCAAATGTGCTGCTGGTAAACGACGATTCGGGCTCAATGTCTTGGGATATGCTAACGGACCAAGACAGTGGTTTGTATTATTTCTCAACGGGAAATTACATTCAGTACACATTGAAGGCAACGGCAGGTAGTTCTACCAGCGTTGCACCTAGCGAGGAGGCTGCGCCAAATGCAGGTTTATGGCGGCTAAGAAATTCAGCTTACAATAGAATTTATTACGATCCCGATAACCAGTATCTTCCCTGGGATGGTCTCGATACCAGTGACAACGAGTTTCCTGACAGTTCTCCATCGGCAGCTCGCCATCACCCATTGTTCGGTGCTACCAAAACTAATCTTACGATACCTCAGAGTTACACGGGTAAAGCCGTCGTGAGCGAGTATAGCTGCCAGCTTCAGTGTGTCAGCTATAGCTGGAGTGGTTGTCAATCCTTCGAAACAGTCTGTGGCACAACGTCCGGATTCCAGGACGTCAGTGTCACAAACTACTATATTCCGCGGTATTATACCTGGGATGATAAGGATGGTGATGGCCTGCTAAATGATTTGCCTTCACCGGCTAATGACCCTGTGAATTCAGAGGGCACTCTGGTTGAAATTAAACCGGCTTCAGCAGGAGGCTCTGACCTATATCCCAAGTCAGCTGATCGAACGGATTGTATGACTAATGAGAATTCTTGTACTTATGCAGAGGAAATACAGAACTTTGCCAACTGGTTCACCTATGCGAGAAATCGTGAATTCACTGCAAAGTCTGCGCTAGGTAAAGTTGTATCGTCTGCAGAAAATATACGCATAGGTTATGCGAAGCTTAATAGTAGCAGTGGCCTGAAAAAAATCGTTTCGATGAATACCTCAGAGCGAACAGGTGCCAAAGCTGAGCTGCTTGATGCGATTTATCAGACGAACTCTAGTGGTGGCACTCCGTTACGGAGATCTTTGCGAGATGCCGGCCGTTATTACGAATGTCGTAAGAATGACATTTTTAACAGTGGTTCGAATTCGAGCCCAGGAGATGCGAATTGTCCTGTGTTGCCTTCTCCTGAAGGTAACTGTCAGCAAAATTTCACACTTCTAATTACCGATGGCACCTGGAACGGTAGAGAACCCAATGTGGGTGACGCCGACCAAGACAATAACACTAATTTTGATGGCGGGGCCTATGCTGAGGGCACCGACAACACGCTCGCAGATGTGGCGATGTATTACTACGAACGTGATTTACATTCACTGATTAACGAGGTGCCGACCACAGCCAGAGACCGGTCTGGGACGTCGCCAACAGCATTTGAAGGGGGTGGCAACGAGGTTATGCATCAACATATGTCGACCTATACTGTCGGTTTTGGTGTGAGTGGATTAATCAATACTGACCCGACGGACTTCTCTGCTGGTTTTGCCTGGGGTGACCCAAGTAGCTCAAGTGCTAAGAAAATCGATGATCTACGCCATGCCGCGTATAACGGTCGTGGTGAATATCTTGACGCGGCAAGTGCGAAGGAACTTTCGGATGCATTGATATCGGCATTCGAAGAGTTTTCTCAGGGCAGTGGTGCAGCATCCGCTGTAAGTTTTAACTCCCAAGAAATTCAGGAAGATACACTAATATTCCGGGCTTTCTATAACACAAAGATCAATACTGGAAATCTGATTGCCCAATCACTGACGGATGAGGGGCTCGTTGAAGAACCAGTCTGGGAGTCAGCAGTGCAGATGGATAATGTAGACCCAAACGATCGTGAAATTTTTACATATGATGCAGATCTTGGTGTTGGTATTCCCTTCCGTCCTGACGCATATCCTCTGGGTTTAACGGCGAAACAAAGAGCTGTATTCATTGACAGTTTAAGCGCTTCAGCAGCCCAAAAAAACACAGAAGTAATACAGCGAGTGAATTACCTTCGGGGTGATTCCAGCTTCGAAAGGCCCGTCGGAAACTTCAGAGAGCGGCCGACAGTGGGAGGTAGGCTCGGTGATATTGTGCACTCAACCCCAGTGTTTGTTGGGGGGCCAAGCCGATTGGGCCGAAATGGTGAGCCGTATCCTCAAGATGCTGACTCGTATGCAACATTTGCCGCTGACTCGGATAATGCAAACCGCAGAGACATGATTTATGTTGAAGCAAACGACGGCATGTTGCATGGCTTCGATGCTTCCAATGGCAATGAGATGTTCGGTTTTATTCCCAATAATCTGATGCTGGGTGCGCTAAGCAGAAAAATCACTGATCTATTGGACTACGAATATAGCCATAGATTTTTTGTAGATCTGACTCCAGCCATTAACGATGTCTTTATTCGACTAGATGGGTCAAGTGCAAGAGAGTGGGCGACGGTGTTGGTCGGCGGTCAGGGTGCTGGCGCTAAAGCCTATTTTGCCCTTGATGTTACTGACCCGGAGAAGCTAAATGAATCGGATGCTACTGACGTGGTTTTGTGGGAGTTTACTGAGGCAGATGATTCGTATCCAACTAATTTGACGATTGAACCTGATCAGACAATAGCCGATGCGGGTATGTTTCAGCCACCCTTGCTGACCGCCGGTGCCTTGAGGACTGACCTCCAAGATACGCCACAAACAGTCCGCGATTTGGGCAACACATTTAGTGTCCCCACGCTGGCGATGAGTAATGTTGTGACCGATGGCGAAAATGAATGGATAGCGGTCTTTGGCAATGGCTATAACAGCACAGCAGGTATTGCAAAACTCTTTGTGCTCTTTATTGAGCGTGGAGCCGACGGAAATTGGTGTCATCCATCAAAAATCCACAATGTGGTAAAAGATGGAACGGCTTTGCCGTCAGGGTGCCTTCCTACCGATACCGACTTTATCAAAATCAATACCGGGTTTGGCGTCCAGGATGGACTCCCCAACGGTCTCGGCACGCCTCGAGGCATTGATGTCGATAGTAATGGTACCATCGACTACGCCTACGCCGGAGACACATTTGGAAACCTCTTCAGGTTTGATTTGAGTGATAGTGATTGGTCGAACTGGTCATTTACCAAAATATTTGAGGCAGCGTATGACGATGGGCTTGGAAATGTAACGCCTCAGCCCATTACAACCCAACCCATCGTGACTCAGCATCCAACAGAAGCCGATGGATTTATCGTTATTTTCGCAACCGGTAGTTACATTACGGTTCCAGATGGAACAGCAGATGACATCCAATCACTATACGGAATTTGGGATAGGTTAAGTCCGGAGCTCATCGATGTAGACGATCTGGTACAGCAACGTTACACAAACGAATATAACGCTACCTTTGGTAATGTCAGAAGTCTTAGCAATGAAGAAGTTGAATACTCGACCTCAGGTGGAAAAAAGGGTTGGTATAACCACCTTGACGTGCCTGGCGTGGGCTTGCCACTCACTGCGTCGGCAGAATTCCCGGGCGAAAGAGCAGTGCGAAATATCCAGTTACGAGGCGGCTTGGCTTTCGTCAATAGCATCGTCCCGAGAAGTCCTAACAGCTGTGTTGATGTGGCCGGCGGTTTTGCGCTTTCTTTCTGTCCCGGGACTGGCGGTACGGTTTGTCTTGGAGAGCGAGGTGTTTTTGACCTGAATAACGACGGCGCGTTTGATGATAGTGACAAGGTGAACGATAAGGTTGTTGCCGGAACTCGTTTCGAAGATGCCGTTCCGACCGACTCGTCGTTCATCGAAGATAAACGTATCACCCAGTTGAGTGACAAAACATTGGATGCGACCTCTACGAATACCAGTCGAGGCAGAAACACTGGTCGCCTGTCATGGAAACAAAGAGATTCTGTTAACTAACGGGAAGCGAAGCGTCCGAGAATTCAAATATGAAACTACACATTCGTCTGTTCCTTTTCGTCGGGCTGTCGTTGTCATTGCTAGCAAAGGGCAAGGATGAAGAGGCGGTCGACTTTATGGAGATTGTCGGAAATGTGAAGGAATCCATTGCGGCCCGGGAAGATAGGGGTGAGTTGCAAATGCTGAATTTGTCTCATCGTAAAGGCACGATCAATGGTTACACCTATTTGTTTGGCCCAGCAGTAGATCCGATAAGGGTTAAAATGCTGGGCTCAGAAGGAGGGGCGCTGGAGTTACTCGCTGAGGGCATGTATGTCAGAGTGGCCTACTTTGAGACGCAGGGTTACAGGATAGCGCTCAGCCTGGAACAAATTCCTGTTGACCCAAGTCTGAATCACTAGCTTATCGTCGTGAAGTGGGCGACCAGTCCAATGTGCCTTCACGCCCTTCCTATTCGCTACAATATGCTTGCATTTAGCATTTAAGGGGCTTGTTTCGCCTGTCGACATTAACGCCTTCTTCGTTTCTTTTGTGCACCAGCCTGACTCTGCCCTGAACATTGATGACCAGTTGCCTAGCGAGTTTGGCATCTCGAGAATCGGTGCAGTAAACAAAATTACCATTCTGGTAGTTGGTGTATCCGAATTCTGTCAGCTGCAGATACTTTTTGTTTTTGAATGACCTCCATTTCAATGTGCCGTTTTTAACAGAGGGGGTAAAGCTGCTTAAGATTTTATCTCTGCCATTAATTTTTGCGTCTCGGTTGTGGTCAAGAAATACAATAACGCCATTGTGCCATTCACCGCCGCATCCAATGCTCACGTTAACGGAGGGGCAAAGCGTGGCTGTTGTGCCGTAGTTTACCGCTGCGTGTCTAGTGAAGTGTATAGTGCCAACTAACCAGTTGATCATGGCGGTCGCCTGACTTCGATGATAGATTTTTGTTACAGAAGGAACGGCTAAGTTCATCATAATGCTGGCAATCGCCATTACGATGATGATTTCGATCAGTGAGTAACCGGTAAATGCATTAAACGCAGATGGTTGAGTACTTTTGATCATTCTCCACTCTCAATCAAGCCAGAAGCCCCGATGGGTTCGACGCTTTTTATGTTGAGATTATGGTGTGTGCCTGTTCAGGCTTTATGAGGAGTTGGCTGAAACTTGTGTAGGATAAAGCTGAAACTATTCTAGTCCGAGCTTCTTGAGTCTGTAACGCAGCGCGCGAAATGTGATCCCCAATTTTTTAGCTGCCGCCGTTTTGTTCCAGCGTGTGGTCTCCAGCGCGTCAACAATGACATTCTTTTCAATGCCCTCGAGGTAGGACTCTAGGGAGTCTTCATTCTCAGGAAGTGCAGAACCTGGTAGTGCAGGCGCTGATTCGGTTGCCCGCGCCTCGTTATCATGTGCGGCCCTTTCCTCAGTGGCTGTGGACGAGGATTGGGTTGCCTTGATGCCATCTGACTTAGCCAGTGAGGGCGCCGCTATATTGCGGGCATTGTGATTGAGTCCAAGATCTTTGGGTTCAATGGTATCGTTTTCGCATAATGTGAATGCACGCTCAAGGGTGTTCTCAAGCTCTCGGACATTGCCTGGGAAGTGATAGCGCTGAAGTGTGTCCAACGCCTCCATACTTAAACCGGGAGGTTTCATTTGATACTCATTGCCGATTTTTGTTAGGAGATATTGTGCAAGCTCTGGAATATCCTCCCGGCGGTCACGCAGATTGGGTACTTCCAGTTCAATAACGTTGATGCGATAGTAAAGGTCCTGTCGGAAAGTATTTCGCTCGACCTCTTTAGCCAGTTCCTTGTGGGTGGCGCTCAGTATGCGTACATCTACGGGCATCTCTTGTTGCGACCCTACTGGTCTCACAGCTTTTTCTTGTATGCCCCTCAGCAACTTGACTTGCATTGCCAGTGGTAAGTCTGCCACCTCATCTAGGAACAGCGTGCCCCCATTGGCAGCCTGAAACAAACCTTCCTTGTCATTAACCGCACCGGTGAAGCTTCCCTTTGTATGGCCAAAAAATTCGCTTTCCATTAGCTCGCTAGGGATAGCGCCACAGTTGACTGGAATAAACGGGGCATCGGCGTGTGGTCCTTGTTCATGAATTAATCTCGCGACTAGTTCTTTGCCGCTTCCCGACTCGCCACTGATATAAATAGGTGCCTGACTGCGAGCCAATTTTGCTATTTGCTTTCTCAGCTGATCCATCACAGGTGAGGTACCAAGCAACGCGCTATCTGCAATCTCTGGCTTTTCCGCGCTTAGTGGTTCTAGGTTTAGTGCTGTATCAACCAGTTTTCTAAGTAGCTCAAGGTTTACCGGCTTTGAAACAAAGTCGAACGCACCGGCTTTTAATGCTTCAACAGCAAATTCCATATTCCCGTGGGCTGTGATCATCGCGACGGGAATGTGTGGATAGTTGTTTTGTATGTGCTGAACAAGTTCGATGCCACTTCCATCAGGTAATTTCATATCAGTAAGGCAAAAATCAAATTCGTGACGGCCTAAGAACTCTTTTGCCGATTTAACATTTTCGGCGCTCTTGGTATTGATACTCATTCGACCGAGAGTGATTTCAAGCAACTCTCTGATGTCCGGCTCGTCGTCAATGATTAGTGCATTTTTTTGAGTCATCTTGTGTTCGTGTCTACCAGCTTGTTGTCGAGTTTGTTTCATGGTTCTTGAGGAATGTGACCTTAAAGCAGCTACCGCCGTGGGTAGTTCGAGAATAGGTCAGTCGGGATTCGTTGGCCTCGCAGAGTTCTTTTGATAAATAGAGTCCAAGACCAACGCCGGATGTTTCTGTGGTAAAGAAAGGTTCAAACAGATTGGGTACCAGTTCCGCGGCTACGCCCTCGCCATAATCAATGACAGAGACATAAGGGTTTTTCGTCAAAGGATCGATGCCACATTCTATCAGTAGTTTGTCTTCACCGGTCTTCTTTTCACTGTATCGTAGACCGTTTTGGCAGAGGTTTCCAAGTACTTGTGATAAGTGAAGAGGGTCTACATTGATTTTGATCCCCTCTGCTTGTATGTCGGTTTGGATATTGGGTGTGCCTGCTCTTCCCACAGAAAAATCTTCGATGAAGCTACCTAACCAGTTAGCTACGGCTAATTCTGTTATTTCTGCCGAATGTCGGCGAGACATTTGCAAAACGTTTTCAATGACGTCGTTCATTCGAACACAATGGTTTTGAATGATTTCAGTGAGTCGAATGTCACCTTTATCTAATTTCGTTGATTCGCCGAGAAGTTGTGCTGCATGACTGATCGCCCCGAGTGGGTTTCTGATTTCGTGAGATATACTCGCAGAAAGCCTCCCCAAGGCGACTAGCTTGAGTTGTTGTGCTTGTCGCTGGACGCCCGTACTGTCTTCAATAAAGATGAGTGTGTCAGGATCCTTGTCTGTCTCATCAATGACGGAGAAAGTGGCGATCAACTCAGGTGATGAGTCCTGAGTATGGAATATAACGGGATCGTTGGTTTTGTTCGCTGACCACTCTGCCAATTCGTCTAATAACCTGTCAGGAAGGTGTTCGTCTGAAGTATCAGGTGCAGTGGGGATGACAAGTAGTTTTTTGCCTGCGTTATTGATGCGCTTAATCATGCCGTTACTGGAAACGACAATAACCCCAATACGCATTCTGTCAACGACCAACTGGTTGATCTGTTCCAGCTTGAAAACTTCCTGATCTCTTTTGCGGAGTTGTTGTGAAGCTCTTTGAAAGAACAGATTTGCGCCAAAATAGGCGATGCCCAAAACGCCCGCTTGAAAAAAATTCTGCAAATCCGTCTTCTCAAGAAATAACAAGTAAAATTCGACATAGATCGTCAATATAAATGCTATAGCCGGCAAGACGGTAGAGCTGCGTCCGTAGATCAAAGAGCCACCGAAAGCGCAGGTGAAAATCAGAAAAGTGCCCAGTCCTGAGCTAACACCGCCGCTAGCTGACATCATCAGAGTAAAGGCAAATATGTCGAACAGTAGGATGGTAAATAGCAGAGTAGGTTTTGCGAACGCATCCAGTGGGGCAAATAACGACATTAGCCCGATGAGGATATTGACAAAGAGGTAGACCAGAATAGTTTGACGAAACAATGCTGGGTTAACGGCACCAACAAATTCGCCAAACGACTCTTTGAGAAAAAGAAACAAAAAGCCAAAAGAAATAAGAATTCGGTAGTAGTTATAAACCCGGAGTAACGCAGCCCTTTGGCGAAGTTGTGGCTGTCCCAGCAGGTCCTGATCGAATACCATACCTGCGGTTTATCCAAGCAAACCAAATGAAATGATGTTCAACCAAGATTTTTCCGAGCTTTTTACTGATTTAGATGCATCGAGCTTTCCGGCGCGCCCGAGTGATTGATGGTCTGGAAAGTTTTCGCTCAGCACCATCAGCGCCTCGCTGGCAAGCGTCTCCATGTTCAGTAGCGTGTAAGCTTCAACCATGATGGCGAGACCGTCCGGAACCGAGGGTGTTTCCTGAAAATTTTCGAACACGTGGCGTCCACGGTTTGCAGCAGCAATGTAAGCGCCGCGATAGATATAGTACCTGGCGACGTTTATCTCGTACTCTGCAAGCAGGTTTCGAAGATAAATCATTCGGTATTGCGCGTCCGGCGCATATTGGCTGTTAGGAAAACGCTTGATCAATTGTGAAAAATCGTTGAATGAGTCTCTTGCTGCTCCGGGGTCGCGCGTAGCTGCATTCATAGGAATGAATTTTTCGAGAAAATTGGTATCTTCATCAAACGAAGCCATGCCGCGAAGGTAATAAGCGTAGTCAACATTTGGATGCTGCGGGTGAAGTCGAATAAAACGGTCTGCCGCTGCACGCGCCGATTCTGACTGTGCACTTTTATAGTAGGCGTAGATGATTTCGAGTTGCGCCTGCTCCGCATATCTCCCAAAGGGGAAT
Organism: uncultured Gammaproteobacteria bacterium; assembly: GCA_913050215.1. Lineage (GTDB taxonomy): Bacteria > Pseudomonadota > Gammaproteobacteria > Pseudomonadales > Azotimanducaceae > UBA4582. The sequence continues at coordinate 7,190 of CAJXBG010000035.1, read as the reverse complement.
CGGGCCTCCAGAAACTGGAGCCGTTCGACGGCCGTTTGATAGTTGCCCGAACGAAGGGCAGATTGAGACATTTTATAATACTCAAGTTCGGTTGCGTCTATATCCTCTTCTCCTTGCTCTGCCTTGTCGCTTGAACAACCGGCAAGAAAAATGAGAGATAAAAGCGATAACATCGCGATAGAATTGGTTACAGTGGTTGAGCGCATAGATAGGTTCTACTTTGTCAGTCTTGGTTGTGTTTCGAGGCTATAGTCGATCAAATCAAATCTGTAGCTTTTCCCGAGTAGGCTTGAAAACAGCGCTATTTAACCATAGCCTCAAGCCTTTCCCAAGCTACACCTAATGACCTCAGTAGGATGGCCCGTAGATGCCTCTCAATATTAATCATCAGGAAATAGTGCCTGAGGATCTAGCATTCAACAGATTAGATCACGTGGCTTCCGCATTGTTCCCACAATATTCGCGTTCGAGACTCCAAACCTGGATAAAAAACGGCGAGCTGGTTGTCGATGGGCAGAAAAGGAAGTCAAAAGATAAAGTGACCGGGGGAGAGCTTGTTGCTATTCAGTCAAGCGCAATCGAAACAACCTACGAAGCCCAGGCGATACCACTCAATGTCGTTTATGAAGATGAACACCTACTCGTAGTGAACAAACCTTCGGGATTAGTCGTTCACCCTGGCGCCGGGAACTTTGATGGCACGCTGCTCAACGGGTTGTTGCATCACGCGGAGCAACTTAACGGGATTCCGAGAGCTGGTATTGTGCATCGTTTGGATAAGGACACAACTGGATTATTGGTTGTTGCCAAGACGTTAACCACTCAGCACCATTTAGTGCAGCAATTGCAGGCTCGTTCGGTAAGCAGGATCTACGATGCAGCGGTTTATGGTTCGCTGACGCGCAGTGGCAAGGTTGACCAGCCAATTGGTCGTCATACTACCCAACGAACAAAAATGGCAATACGCCCTGGCGGCAAGCCGGCAATTACCCACTACAAAGTGGTTCAAAATTTTGGCGAGCATTCACATATTGAGCTTGCTCTGGAAACGGGCAGAACCCATCAGATAAGAGTACACATGCAATCGATCTCCCATCCCCTAATTGGGGACAATACCTATGGCGGGGGTTTTAAAGAACCGGCACACAAAGACTCAGGGTTGCTGAAGGCGCTTCGAGAATTCAAGCGACCTGCGCTGCACGCGCGCGAGTTAAAGCTCATTCATCCGGCGACCGAAGAAGAAATGCATTGGTGTGCAGAAATCCCCGTCGACATGCAGACGTTGCTCGACGACCTGATGCTGTATTCCAGTGAGGGCGAATGATGTGTGAACTGAAAAAGCCAAATTACCCGGAAGAAGAAATATGGTGCAGCAAGCACTAATTACTCCCGAATGGCGCTGCGCGAAGGGAATCGAGCTCAGACTTAGCTCTCGTCTCTTTGGCCGAAGTGCCGGCCAGTATGCGAGTCTGAATTTGGGTTTGCATGTAGACGATGTGCCGGAAACAGTGCAACAGAACCGCGCGCGAGTCGCTCGAGAGCTTCCGGCGCAACCTCTGTGGCTGGATCAGGTTCATGGCGACCATGTGGTCGAGGTAGGGGCACCGACTTTTTCGCACAAGTCATTGCAACCCCCCGTCGCCGATGCCAGTTTCACTCGGCAAGTGGGTGTCGTGCTAGCTATTATGGTCGCTGACTGTTTACCGATCGTATTGGCTAGTTGCGATGGCAAGGAGATTGCTGTAGTCCATGCCGGATGGCGGGGGCTGGCAAACGGTATCCTTGAAAGGGTTGTCGACAAGTTTAATTCGACTGAGCTTCAGGCTTGGCTAGGCCCGGCAATAGGGCCGTGTCACTATGAAGTTGATCATAAGGTGAGAGATGCTTTCCAGAACGATCAAGGTTTCCTTAAAGGAAGGGACTCACAGCACTGGATGTTGGACCTTTGCGAACAGGCTCGTAGTCAGTTATTAGTTCAGGGAGTGTCGTCAGTCACAGCATCAGGTATTTGCACGGCGTGTGATGATCGCTTTTACTCTCACCGAGAGATGTCACCAACCGGACGCTTTGGTATATTTCTGTGGAAAACGAATTAGATGGCGGTTGGCTCGCCGTGCAAAAGCACCCGAGTGGTGCCGCCTTGCTCATTAACCCTTACACTTGAAAAGGCTAGCAGACGGGGCAGATTCTTTGTACTTTTCGCTCAGTTGGGTCTCTTGGTTCGGGCCTCTGCAGCAACTCGTTCTGCTAATAGCGCATCAGAATCGATTTCCGAGGGTGCAGGGGTTGAGGGTGTGATTGCCGGACGTTTTTCCAAAAATATCTGCTCCCCAAACTTGTGGGTCTTGCTGACCCTTCGCGCCTTATAGCCCCGGGGATTTCGTTGGGCATAGTTTTTTACGCCATTTTCATCGATCCACGTGTAGTAGTCCTGTGCAGCGAGAGTCCCATCGGCCCCGAACAGTGATGCAGTCGCCGAGATAACGATGATCAAAATGTACTTTAGGTTGTTCATCTAAAGCGCTACCAATGAAGGTTTTTTGAATGGTACTGTAACAATAGGCATATTTCGAGCGGTTCGCTGCCAAGCGAAGGCGTTCCAGCATTAAAAAACAGACAAAAATTACGGAGCTACAGCTTGTGTAAGCGCCGAATAAGAGTCTGAGACGTTGACGTAGCAATCGCTTTGATTGAGAATGCCCGCCCTTATCTGCCTTGTAAACAGGGGAAATTGGTGGAAATGCTATCAGGCGGGGATATCCTTATTCGATGTCTCCAAGAAGAAAATGTTGATCATGTATTCGGTTACCCGGGTGGTACCGTGCTACATATATACGATGCTTTGTTCAAACAAAATCGGTTGAAACACGTCCTTGTGAGGCACGAGCAAGCTGCAACGCACATGGCGGATGGCTATGCGCGCAGCACTGGGCGCCCTGGAGTCGTTTTAGTGACGTCTGGCCCCGGTGCAACCAACGCGATCACCGGTATCGCCACCGCTTATATGGACTCAATACCGATGGTTGTGATTTCCGGTCAGGTGCAGAGTCACCTGATTGGCAGTGATTCGTTTCAGGAAACAGATATGGTGGGGATCTCCAGACCCATTGTTAAGCACAGTTTCTTAGTGAAAAGCGCGAAGGATATCCCGGAGACGATAAAAAAAGCTTTTTTCATCGCGACCTCCGGTAGACCCGGTCCTGTTGTGGTGGATATTCCAAAAGACATTACAAACCCGACTGACCTAGTGGAATACGAGTACCCTGAGCAGTTGACCATGCGTTCTTATAGCCCTGCAACGAAGGGTCATACGGGGCAAATAAAGAAAGCAGTGTCTATGTTGCTGGAAGCTGAGAGACCCGTAATCTATGCCGGCGGCGGCGTTATTTTGGGTGAAGCTTCATCGGAACTGATAGAGTTGGTTCAAATGTTAGGTTATCCCGTCACGAACACGCTGATGGGTTTGGGTGGGTACCCAGGTACTGATCCACAGAATCTTGGCATGTTGGGCATGCATGGCACCTATGAGGCTAACATGGCCATGCATCATTGTGATGTGTTGCTAGCCGTAGGCGCGAGATTTGATGATAGAGTGACAAATACGGTAGCGAAATTTTGCCCGCACGCAGAAATCATTCATATCGATATCGATCCGGCGTCGATATCGAAAAATGTTGTTGTCGATGTGCCTATTGTGGGCCCGGTAAAAACCGTGCTTAACGACATGGTTTCTATTCTTCGAGACAAATCGAAAAAGGACGAAGCCCGACCGAGTGAGCACATCGCAGAGTGGCTTGATCAGATTCAGGGCTGGAGAAACGTCGATTGTTTGTCGGTTACGCCCCACGAGAATGGTCAAACAATTATGCCGCAGCAGGTTGTTCAAGCGGTTTACAAAGTGACAGGGGGATCTTCTTTCGTAACGTCTGATGTAGGACAGCACCAGATGTTTGCTGCGCAATACTACCCTTTCGATGAGCCTCGAAAGTGGATCAACTCGGGAGGTTTGGGGACGATGGGCTTTGGTTTGCCCGCGGCAATGGGCGTGCAAACTGCATTTCCGGATGAGGTTGTGACCTGCATTACCGGGGAGGGAAGTATTCAAATGAATATTCAGGAGCTGTCGACCTGTGCCCAATATGGTTTGCCCGTGAAAATCATTAACATTAACAACGGCACGCTGGGTATGGTCAAGCAATGGCAAGACATGCAATACGAAGGTCGGTACTCTCAGAGTTACATGGAGTCGCTCCCGGACTTTGTTGCGTTGGTAGAGTCATATGGCCACGTTGGTTTTAAAGTTCAAACATTAGATGAGCTAGAGCCAGTGTTGAAAGAGGCCTATGCGATCAAGAACAAGCTTGTCTTTCTGGATATCCTGGTGGATCCCCATGAACACGTTTATCCAATGCATATCGCGCCAAATGGCTCAATGAGAGATATGTGGTTGAAAAAGGGGGTACGAACGTGATGCGTAGAATCATTTCCGTATTGTTGGAAAATGAAGCAGGCGCTCTTTCACGAGTCATTGGCTTATTCGCTCAGCGAAGCTACAATATTGAAACATTAACGGTAGCGCCAACAGACGATGCGACGTTGTCTCGCCTGACGTTGACGACGTCCGCGAGTGACTCGCAGGTTGAGCAAATCACAAAGCAGCTTAATAAATTGATCGAGGTCGTCAAGCTGGTGGACCTAACCGAGGGAGAGCACGTGGAACGTGAGCTCATGCTCGTCAAGGTCAAGGCGACAGGCGCCCAGCGAGCTGAGATCAAAAGAACCGCGGATATTTTTCGAGGTCAAATCGTTGATGTCACCAGTAGCGCTTATACAATTCAGCTTGCCGGTACCTCGGAGAAGCTTGATGCCTTCTTGCGAGCCCTTGCAGATGCTATTGTCCTTGAGGTTGTTAGATCTGGTGTTTCCGGCATGAGTCGTGGAGAAAAGATTCTTAGCGTCTAGCGCGCTATTGCGCATGTTCTAATGATCTTTAGACTGAATCCCATGGAAATTTGAGAGATATTGAAATGGCAGATCCGAACCAGCCTGCAGACCAGCACAAAGACCAGCGAGGAAATAGTCACGAGGGGCCCGTCGGCGGTGATGAGAACGTCACACCGATATCGGAAAAGATGGGTGAGCGTGCCGGTTTACGGCGAGGCATTTTTTTATTGCCTAACCTAATTACAACCGGGGCGCTCTTCTCTGGTTTTTACGCAATTATTGGTGCAATGAGCGGTGCTTTGGAAAAAGCTGCTATCGCGATCATCATTGCAGGCTTTCTGGACGCACTTGATGGTCGTATTGCGCGTATGACGAATACCCAGAGTGAGTTTGGTGTTCAGTATGACAGTTTGTCTGACCTCGTCGCTTTCGGCGTTGCGCCCGCAGTCCTCATGTTCAGCTGGGTGCTTTCTGACTTGGGTAATCTTGGATGGGCGATCGCTTTCCTTTACATGGCTTGTGCGGCATTAAGATTAGCCAGATTCAACACTAACCCAGACAGCAGTGTTTTCTATGGGCTTGCAAGTCCAATGGCTGCTGGCGTGCTAGCGACGAGCGTTTGGGTTTGGATCGAAAAGGAAGTGCAGATCCCCCTGACGTTGGAGCTGGTGATGCCAATATCCGCGGTGACTGTCGGCATAGCGATACTGATGGTTAGCAACATTCGCTATTACAACCCTAAACAAATAGACATGCACCATGTGCCTTTTCGCTTCTTTTTTGTCGTAGTGATGCTATTTGCGCTGATATTTATAGATCCGCCTGTCGTGCTGATGATTATGGCGATTGTCTACGCGGTCTCTGGTCCGGTCATGGCATTAGTGCGTAAGTCGCGTGCAAAAAAGGCGATGGAGTAGTTCCAATTACCTTGTGCTCGAATTATTTCAGTTTTTTCAGGCGCCCCGTAGTGACTATTTAAAAACCCTGCTGTATAGTGCGCCGCTCTTGTTACTTGGGAGCTTCTTAAGAGAAGCAATCACCGAAAAATTTCGTTTCTGGCTAGCTTGTTTTACCAGGACGAAACGGAGTAGATGCCGAGTCTTTTGACTGATCTCCAATACTGCTTAAGTGTTGATTTGTAAGGAAAAATACAAGAATGGAAAGGAAGTGAAAAAAACTTCAAAGTTTTTTCATTAAAGGCTTGTAAAGCGTCGAAAAAGACGTATTATACGCCTCCTCGATCAAGCGATCGGGTCGGCCAAGCAGCATCGGCCAAACTTTAGAAAGTCAGATTCAGCGGCCCTGAATCGATCGGTTAATACATACTTATAGTATTAGAAACCCACTGAAGAAAAGCTTACTCAGAGGCTTCGGTGAGGATTTTTTGACGCTAAAAGCGACCGAAAAGCTCTATAACAATTTGGAAACATGCAATAGGTGTGGGTACTTGTTGGTTAGGATATGACATATATCCAGTAACAAATTACCGGCATCTTATTGAGTAATTACTCAAACAAATTTATTGGTAATCTTGTATTACTGGGCAATTGGGTAACTGTCATGAAGCGGAATTTATTCTGCTGATCGAAAAGTGCTTAATTAAATGATTTGCGGACATTAACCGCTACTAACGTCCTGAGGGAGCTCCAAAAGAGTGTAACAAGGGAGGTTAGAGATATAACTCTTAAATTGAAGAGTTTGATCATGGCTCAGATTGAACGTTGGCGGCAGGCCTAATACATGCAAGTCGAGCGGAAACGATGGGAGCTTGCTCTCAGGCGTCGAGCGGCGGACGGGTGAGTAACGCGTAGGAATCTACCCAGTAGCGGGGGATAGCCCGAGGAAACTCGGATTAATACCGCATACGCCCTACGGGGGAAAGGCCGGGATCTTCGGACCGGTCACTATTGGATGAGCCTGCGTTGGATTAGCTAGTTGGTGGGGTAAAGGCCTACCAAGGCGACGATCCATAGCTGGTCTGAGAGGACGATCAGCCACACTGGAACTGAGACACGGTCCAGACTCCTACGGGAGGCAGCAGTAGGGAATATTGTGCAATGGGCGAAAGCCTGACACAGCCATGCCGCGTGTGTGAAGAAGGCCCTAGGGTTGTAAAGCACTTTCAGTAGGGAGGAATTAGTAGGGTTAATAACTCTGCGAAATGACGTTACCTACAGAAGAAGCACCGGCAAACTCCGTGCCAGCAGCCGCGGTAATACGGAGGGTGCGAACGTTAATCGGAATTA